>JAYSLR010000079.1:0-19969 GCA_043725365.1 Rhizobacter sp.
AGGCCGGCTGGAACGAGATCGCGCAGCGCGCGCCGCGCATCCTGATGGTCGAGGAAGACGGCATCGGCCACGACCATCCGTTCTCGGGCGAGAAGCTGATCCCGGTGCTCGCGCTGTACCACGCGGCCGACTTCGAGGCCGCGGCGCAGATCGTCGCGCGCATCTACGCGTACGAGGGCGCGGGGCACTCGGTCGGCCTGCACAGCAGCATCCCCGAGCGGGCGCTGCGGCTCGGCCTGACCTTGCCGGTCTCGCGCGTGATCGTCGACCAGGCGCATTGCATCGCCACCGGCGGCAGCTTCGACAACGGCCTGCCGTTCTCGCTGTCGATGGGCTGCGGCACCTGGGGCAAGAACAACTTCTCCGACAACATGAACTACCGGCACTACCTGAACATCACGCGCGTCTCGCGGCCGATCCACGAGCGCGTGCCGAGCAAGCAGGAGATCTTCGGCGCCTACTTCGACCGTTACGGTGCCGCGTGAGCGCTGACGCCCCGGCGAGCGTGCACGCGCTGATCGAACACGGCGCGGCGTCGGCGCCCGATGCGCCGTACGCGCTCAGCCTCGTCGACGCGCAGACCCTGAGCCACGGCGAGCTCGCACGTTCGTGCCGCCGCATCGGCGCACTGCTGCGCGCGCAGGGCCTGAACGCCGGCGACACGGTGTCGGTCGTGATGCCCAACGGCCTGCAGACGCTGCGCATCCTGCTCGGCGCGATGCACGCCGGCATGACGGTGAACCCGGTGAACCTGCTGTCGCAGCCCGAGCAGATGCGCTACGTGCTCGGTCACTCCGACTGCAGGCTGGTCTGCGTCGCGCCGGAGTGGGAAGCGCGCGTGCGCACGCTGCTCGCGGGGCTGGACCGGCCGGTGGCGGTGATCGTCGCCGACCCGGACGGCACCGCGCTGCCGGGCGAATCCGGCGCGTCGCCCGAGGCGCCGGTCGATGCGCCCGCCGCCGACGCGGTCGCGCTGCTGATGTACACCTCCGGGACGACCGGCGTGCCGAAGGGCGTGATGCTGACGCAGGCCAACCTCGCCGCCAACGCGCGCGCGATCAGCGCCGAACACGGTCTGACCGCGGGCGACCGCGTGCTCGCGGTGCTGCCGCTGTACCACATCAACGCGTTCGCGGTGACGATGCTGGCACCGCTCGCGCACGGCGGCAGCCTCGCGATGCCGGCCAAGTTCTCGGCCGCGCGCTTCTGGGAACAGGCGGCGGGCTGCACCTGGATCAACGTCGTGCCGACGATGATCTCGTACCTGCTCGAGGGTGCGACGCCGCCGCGCACGCAGACCGCGTCGATCCGCTTCTGCCGCTCGGCGTCGGCCGCGCTGCCGCCCGAGCACCACCGCGCGTTCGAACAGAAGTTCGGCATCGGCATCATCGAGACGATGGGCCTGACCGAGACGGTGGCGCCCGCGTTCTCGAACCCGCTCGACCCGGCGCGGCGCAAGCTCGGTTCGGTCGGCCGCGCCTCGGGCTGCGAGGCCCGCGTCATCGATGCGGCGCTGCAGCCGGTGCCGACCGGCGTGACCGGCGAGCTCGCAATCCGCGGTCCGAACGTGATGCGCGGCTACTACAAGAACGACGAGGCGACGCGCGCCACGTTCACGCCGGACGGCTGGCTGCGCACCGGCGACCTCGGCCACGTCGACGCCGACGGCTTCTTCTTCGTCACCGGCCGCATCAAGGAGCTGATCATCAAGGGCGGCGAGAACATCGCGCCGCGCGAGATCGACGAGGCGCTGCTCGCACACCCGGCGGTGCTCGACGCCGCGGCGGTCGGCATCCCGGACCCGCACTACGGCCAGGAGATCCTGGCCTGCGTGGTGCTGCGCGAGGGCGCGACCTGCAGCGAGGACGAGCTGCGCGCGTTCTGCGTCGAGCAGCTCGGCCGCTACAAGACGCCGAAGCAGCTGCGCTTCGTCAGCGAGCTGCCGCGCGGTCCGTCGGGCAAGGTGCAGCGCCTGAAGCTGCTCGAGGGCTAGCGCCGCCGCCGATGCGCGGTCGGCGCGGCCGGGCTCACGGCGTCACGTGGCCGATGAAGGTGCCCCAGTTCGCGAGCGCGGTGCGCGGGCCCCCGGGGATGTACTCGTTGGCGAACCAGATCGTGCCGGCACTGTCGGCGACGGCGGCCGAATAGTCGCCCCAGCGGCCGACCCGCCCGCCGAACGCCGCGTAGCCGCTGAAGCCGTCGTCCGGCCCGGCGCCCTGCGCGACGATCGTGATCGGGCCGGTGCCGTTCTGGTCGATCGGCACGTAGCCGACGCTCGGGTACCAGGTGTCGCCGACGATGCTGAACGCGATCACGCCCTTGCCGAGCGTGTTCACGCCCACCGAGGGGTAGACCACGCTGTTGCCGCTGAGCGAGACGTAGCCCTGCTTCACCATGCTCGGTTGGCCGGCGCTGCCGACCGGGTCGACGACGAAGTAGGCGATGCCCGAGTGCACGGTGCCGTTGGCCGGCTTGACCACCGTGTTCAGCGCCGACCAGAGCTTGCCGTCGGCCCAGGTCACCTGCTGCATGCGGTCGTCGTTGCCGTCGATCAGCTCCAGGTTCTGCGTGCCGGTCTTGACGCCCAGCACCTTGCCCGCCTTGATCTGATCGGCCAGCGGCGTCGGCCCGGGCTTCTGTTGGGTGCTCGGCGGCGCGCCGTAGACCTGGCTGTCGATGATCGTGCTGGTCAGCTGGACCTGGCTCGGGTTGGTCGCGAGCTGGCTGGTGTGCGTCAGCGACCACAGCGCGATCCGGTTGTCCAGGCTGTTGTTGAAGTCGAGCGCGCTGAGGAAGTACTCGGTACCGCCGTTGGCCAGAGCATGGCCGCCGCCCTGCGCGGTGATCGCCGGCTGCAGCGAGTACGCCGGGCCTTCGGCCAGCGGCAGGCCTTCGAAGGCGAGAACCGTCACCGGGCTGCCCTGCGCCAGTAGCGCCTTCGGCATCGCATAGACCTGGGCGCCGTTGAAGCCGCCGACGAACAGCGGGAACTCGTTGGTCGTGACGTAGAAGCCGTTCGCATCGGCACCGATCAGCGGCTGGTCGCCGAAGCACGGGCAGCCCGGGTGGTTGCGCAGCGAGCCATTGCCGTTGGTCGTGTCGATGCTGTACTGGTTCCACAAGCCCGTCGGATCGGCGGTCTTGCTCACCGCGATCAGCACCGACGACTGCGGCTGGAAGTTGCCGGTGGCCGGGTCCTGATCGATCTCGAGCAGGGTCACGAACCAGCGCTGGGTGTCGTGGTCGAAGTAGACCTTCGGGTCCGAGGTGAAGGGACCGTAGGTGCCGGTCTTTCGATCGATGCTGACCGGCAGTCCGAAGAAGCCGTTCAGACCGGTCGCGTCGACCAAGATCGTGCCGTCGGTCTTGCGCACCCGGATCGCGGTGTTCACCGCCTCGACGATGTAGCCGTTGCCGACCGCCAGGCCCTGGTCCGGTGGCTCGCTGCTGAACTGGTTGCCGTTGCTGGCGAGGCGCTGGTCCGCGTGGGTCAGGCCGTCGAAGCCGGCCCCGGCGACGACGCCGCTCACGGCGGTGTCGGCCGGCGTCGGCACGTGGCTCGACGGCACGCGCGCCGGGCTGACCGTTCCCTTGGCGAGGCGCTCGAAGCTCGCGTCCACCTCCGGGCCGGTCCGGATCTCGAGGCCGATCTCGCTGACGGCGCTGGGCGCGGCGGCGCCGAGGTAGGTCGAACCCCGGTAGTGAAGCTGCTTCTGGGTCTGGGCCGCCCAGCCCGTCGAGCAACCCAGGGCGAGGGCCGCGAGGCCGATCCATGCCGTACTTCTCATCGCGTTTCTCCGCACGGTTTCGAAGCGAAGCATTCTGAACCCAGGGTGCCGTGGCGCACAAGCCGGCAACCGCCGAGCTCACGCGACCCCGCCCCCACGAATCGGGGGGCGGGAAGATCGCTAGACTGCCGCGCATGCCACGCCTGATCGCCTTCCTGCGTGCCGTCAACGTCGGCGGGCGCGTCGTCAAGATGGACGCGCTGCGCGCGGCGTTCGAGGCGCTCGGGCTCGCGAACGTGCGCACCTTCATCGCCAGCGGCAACGTGATCTTCGAGACCCGCGCGCGCGACCTGGCCGCGCTCGAGCGGCGCATCGAGAAGCAGCTGAACGAGCGCTTCGGCTTCGAGATCGACACCTTCGTCCGCACCGAGGCCGAGCTCGCGGCGATCGTCGGGCACACGGCCTTCGACGCCGCCGAGGTCGCCGCCGCCGCGACGCACGTGGTGGGCTTCATCGCGGCCGCGCCGGACGCCGCGGCGAGGCAGCTCATCGCCGGCTTCGCCAGCACGGTCGACCGCTTCCACGTCCACGGGCGCGAGCTGTACTGGCTGTCGACGGCGCGGCAGAGCGACTCGAAGTTCTCGAACACCGGCTTCGAGAAGGTGCTGCAAAGGCGCGCGACCTTCCGCGGCATCAGCACGCTGCGCAGGCTGCTGGCGACGCTGGCGCGCGCCTGACCCGACCGGTTCAGGCCGCCGCGCGAACCTGGTTGCGCCCACCGCACTTGGCCTCGTACAAGGCCCGGTCGGCGGCGTCGAGCAGCCCGGTCGCGTCGGCGCCGGGCGGCAGCACCGCGCTGGCGGTGCCGATGCTGACGCTCACGATGCCGAGCGGGCTGTCGGGGTTGGCGATGCCCAGCGACAGCACCGCGGTGCGCAGGCGTTCGGCGACGACCCGCGCCCCCGCGGCGTCGGCCTCCTGCAGCAGCGCGACGAACTCCTCGCCGCCGTAGCGCGCCAGCACATCGACCGGCCGCGCCAGTGCCTGGCGCAGCGCACCCGCGACCTCGCGCAGGCAGGCGTCGCCGGCGGCATGGCCCAGGCGGTCGTTCAGCAGCTTGAAGTGGTCGATGTCGATCATCAGCAAGGACAGCGACGGGTTCGCGCGCAGTTCGCTGCGCCAGGCGCCGGTCAAGACCTGGTCGAGAAAGCGTCGATTCGCGACACCGGTCAGCGCGTCGGTCCAGGCAATCGCCTGCAACTCGCTGTGGTCGCGCTGAAGCACGTCGCCGCGCTCGATGTGGCGCAGTTGCGTGGTGGTGCTGCGCAGCCCGTAGCCCAGCACCGCGATCAGCACGCCGGCCGCGCCCAGCCCGTACCGGACCCGGATCAGGAACAGGCCGACGATCAGCAGCAGCCCGGCCAGGAACAGGGGGCTCGCGCTGTGCACCGCGCGCGCCAGCCCGCCCCGGCGACGCCACATCGGCTCGGCGGCCGGGGTCCGAAGCGCCAGGGCGGCGACCAGCGCGAAGGTCACGGTCACGGTCGAACTCGTCGGTGGGCCGAAGGCCGGGTTGGCGACGAGGTAGTGGTTGTTGACGAACGCGATCACCACGTAGCTCACGGTGTAGGCGGCCAGCGCGCCGAAGACCTCGCGTTCCCGGGCATCCTCGGCGGCGACCCAGCGGATCAAGGCCCCCAGCGCGACCACCAGGTTCTGCGCGTCCATCAGCCACAGCAGGGCCCGCACGCCGGCCTCGTCGGGCGCGCCGCGCGCCGTCAGCATCGACCAGGTGAAGACGAAGTAGCCGTAGCCCAACGCCAACGCGAGCAGCGCGTCGATCAGGCGCGGCAGGCGCCGCGTGCCGGCATTCCATTCACCCGCCAGCAGGAAGGTGACGGGCACGATCGCGAGGTTGAACGCGAGGACCGCGTCGCGGTACATCTCGTCGAGACGGCCGAGGATGACCTCGTGCCAGAAGTTGCCGAACGCGCCCAGCGACCAGATCAGCAGCGACAGCGCGATGGCGAGCCAGCCGACACGTGCCGAGCCGCGTTCGGCCCAGCCGCGGCGCATCGCGGCGACGCCGGCCAGCGCCGGCGCGGCGACCATGAACAGGTAGGACGCCTTGACGGCCAGCCCGGGCATCAGGCCGTAGAGGCCGAATTGCAGCAGCAGAAAGCCGAGCGGAAGGATCAGCGACGCAGGCACTTCGATCAACGGGGCGCGCGGGCGCGCTCTTCTTCCTGCAGTCGCAGCACGCGCCGCTGCACCTTGCCGGTGGTCGTCATCGGCAGCGCCGCGATGAACTCGATCTCCTTCGGGTACTCGTACGGCGCGAGCTGGCCGCGCACGTGGCGCTGCAGTTCCTCGACCAGCTGCGGCGTGCCGGCGAAGCCCGGCGCGAGCACGACATAGGCCTTGACCAGCGCGCCGCGCTCGGCGTCGGGCTTGGGCACGACCGCGGCGTTCGCGACCGCCGCGTGCTTGACCAGGCAGTTCTCGATCTCGCTCGAGCCGATGCGGTAGCCGGCGGCCTTGAACACGTCGTCGCTGCGGCCCTGGTACCAGAGGTAGCCGTCGGCATCCATCACCGCCATGTCGCCGCTGCGGCACCAGCTGTCGTCGATGTCACCGACGTACTTGGCGCGCGTCGCGGCCTCGTTGTTCCAGTAGCCGAGGAAGAAGACCGGGTCGAGCTCGCCGTGGATGTCGCGCCGGTGCAGCGCCACGTCGCCGGGCGTGCCGCGCGGGCACTCCTGGCCATGGTCGTCGATCACCGCGACGCGGTGGCCGGGGTACGGACGCCCCATGCTGCCGGGCCGCGCCGGCCACATCGCGTGCGAGTTGCCGACGATGTAGTTCATCTCGGTCTGGCCGAAGATCTCGTTGACCGTCACGCCGAGTTGCTGCCGGCACCACCCGAACACCGCGTCGCCGACGGCCTCGCCGCCGCTCATGATCGCGCGCAGCGCGAGCCGGTAGCGCGCGCGCGGCGCCGGCACCGCCTTCATCATCGCCTTCAGCGCGGTCGGGAACAGGAAGGTGTGCGTGACGCGGTGGCTCTGCATCAGCGCGAAGGCGGTCTCGGGCGCGAAGCGGCCCTGGTAGGCGACGATCGGGCGGCCGAAGTAGAGCGTCGGCAGCAGCGCGTCCATCAGCCCGCCGGTCCAGGCCCAGTCGGCCGGCGACCAGAAGACGGCATCGTCCTGGGGAAACCAGTTCTGGCTCGCGACGAAGCCGCTCAGGTTGCCGATCAGCGCGCGCTGCGGGATCAGCGCGCCCTTCGGCGGGCCGGTGGTGCCGCTGGTGTAGATCAGCACCGCGGCGTCGTCGGCGCTCGTGCGCACCGGCGCGAACACGCGGCGCTCGCGCGCCAGCGCCGCGCTCCAGTCGAGGTCGCCCTGCCCTTGCGCGCCGCCGACCGCGAGCACGGTCGCCAGCGTCGGGCAGGCGGCGCGCGCCGCGCGCAGGTTCGCGATGCCGCTCTCGTCGGCGATCGCGACGCGCGCGCCGCTGTCGTTGAGGCGGTACTCCAGCGCCTCGGGCCCGAACAGCATCGACAGCGGCATCGCGACGGCGCCGAGCTGGTACAGCGCGATGTGCGCAACCGCCGTCTCGAAGCGCTGCGGCATCACGATCGCGACGCGGTCGCCGCGCGCGACGCCCAGGCGCGTCAGCGCATTCGACAGCCGGTTCGCCTCGCGCTGCAGCTCGCGGTAGGTGTGCAGCGCGCTGCGGCCGTCCTCGTGCTCCCAGCGGATCGCGATCGCATCGGGCGTGGCGCGCGCCCAGCGGGCGCTGCAGGCTTCGGCGATGTTGAAGTCCGCCGGCACGTGCCAGCGGAACGTGCGGTACAGCTCGTCATGGCGGTCCGTCGCCACGGCATCGCCACCGCTCATGCCACCTCGCCCATCGCCTGCAGCGCGTCGCCGGTGACGCGGCAGATGCGCCACTCGGGCATCACGGTCGCGCCCATGCCCTGGTAGAACCGGATCGCGTGCTCGTTCCAGTCGAGCACGCTCCATTCGAAGCGGCCGTGCTGGCGCTCGACGGCGAGCGCGGCCAGGCGCTTCAGCAGCGCGCGGCCGATGCCGCTGCCGCGGTGCGCGGGCTTGACGTACAGGTCTTCGAGGTACAGCCCCGGCTGCGCCAGGAAGGTCGAGAAATTGGTGAAGAACAGCGCGAACGCGACCACCTCGCCGCCGGACTTGCCGTCGCCGATCTCGGCCACCAGCGCCTCGGCCGCCGGCCGCTCGCCGAACAGCTGCGGGCGCAGCTTCTCGGGCGTCACCTGCAGCAGGTGCGTGAGCTGCTCGAACTCGGCCAGGTCGCGGATCAGCTGCACGATCGCGCCGACATCGCGCAACTCGGCCGGGCGCAGCGTGAAGCGGGGGGATGGGTTCATGCGGGCATTCTCGCATCGGCTGTCGCGGCGCCGACAGCGCGGCCGCGCCGCGCCGCGTACAGTGCCGCGCATGAACACCGACGCCTACACCGCACGCCGCGCCGGCCGCAGCCGCTTCGTCACCCTGCGCGGCCTGCGCCACCATGTGCTCGAATGGGGCGACGCGTCGATGGCCACGCCGGCGCGCCCGTCGCTGCTGATGCAGCACGGCTGGATGGACGTGGCCGCATCGTTCCAGTTCGTCGTCGACGCGCTCGCCGCCGATCGCCACGTGCTCGCGTTCGACTGGCGCGGCTTCGGCCTGAGCGACGCACCGGCCGCCGATACCTATTGGCTGCCGGACTACCTGGGCGACCTCGACGCCGCGTTCGATGCGTTGTTCACTGACGGCGCGCCGGTGGATCTGCTCGGCCACAGCATGGGCGGCAACGCGGTGATGCTGTACGCCGGTCTGCGCCCGCAGCGCGTGCGCCGGCTCGTCAACCTCGAGGGCTTCGGCATGCCGGCGACGCGGCCCTCGCAGTCGCCGAAGCGCATCGTGCAATGGCTCGACGAGCTGAAGCAGCCCGCCGAACTGCGCGACTACGCCAGCCTGGCCGAGGTCGCGGCGCGGCTGCGCAAGACGAACCCGCTGCTGCCGCCGGACCGTGCGGCCTGGCTGGCGCAGCACTGGTCGCGCAAGGTCCAGAAAGGCGGTCCCGACGGTCGCTTCGAGATCCTCGCCGATGCGGCGCACAAGCGCATCAGCCCCTACCTCTACCAGCGCGACGAGGCACTCGAGACCTGGAAGCTGATCGAGGCGCCGGTGCTGTGGGTCGAGGGCGACCAGACCGACATCGCGCGCTGGTGGGGCACGCGCTACACCAAGGCCGAATTCCACGAACGGCTGAACGTGGTGCGCCAGGTGGAGCGCCACGTGCTGGCCCCGGCCGGACACATGCTGCACCACGATCAGCCCGAGGCACTGGCGGCACTGCTCGAGGCCTTCCTGGGTTCCTAGCGGCGCCCGAGGCGGCGCAACGTAAAATCGCGCGCTTCGAGCCGCCGCGCTCGGCCCAATGAAAGAAGCAGCATCATGGACGTCGAACACATCAATGCCATCGGCAACGCCCTGGCCGACCTGACGAAGCGCACGGTCGACCTCCGGGGGTATCTTTGACTACGACCGGAAAGCACTGAGGCTCAACGAGGTCAACGCCGCGCTCGAGAACCCGAAGGTCTGGGACGAACCCAAGCGGGCCCAGGAACTGGGGCGCGAGAAACGCATGCTGGAAAACGTCGTCCAGACGATCGACCACCTGACCAGCAACCTCGCGGACAACACCGAACTGTTCGAGATGTCGAAGGCCGACGGCGACGAGGCCGGTCTGAGAGGCATCGAGGTCGACGCGAACAAGCTCGAGGCGACCGTCGCCGAGCTCGAGTTCCGCCGCATGTTCAACAACCCGCTGGACCCGAGCAACTGCTTCATCGACATCCAGGCCGGCGCCGGCGGCACCGAGGCCTGCGACTGGGCCGGCATGCTGCTGCGCCAGTACCTGAAGTACGCCGAGCGCAAGGGCTTCAAGACCACGATGGAGGACGAGACCGCGGGCGACGTGGCCGGCATCAAGAGCGCCACCATCAAGGTCGAGGGCGACTACGCGTTCGGCCTGCTGCGCACCGAGACCGGCGTGCACCGGCTGGTGCGCAAGAGCCCGTTCGACTCGGCCGGCGGGCGCCACACCAGCTTCGCGAGCCTGTTCGTCTACCCCGAGGTCGACGACACCGTGGAGATCGAGATCAACCCCTCCGACGTGCGCACCGACACCTTCCGCGCCAGCGGCGCGGGCGGGCAGCACATCAACAAGACCGACTCGGCGGTGCGCCTGACGCACATCCCGACCGGCATCGTCGTGCAGTGCCAGGACGGCCGCAGCCAGCACAGCAACCGCGACGTGGCCTGGAAGCGGCTGCGCTCGCGCCTGTACGACCACGAGATGCGCAAGCGCATGGAGGAGCAGCAAAAGCTGGAAGACACGAAAACCGACGTCGGCTGGGGCCACCAGATCCGCTCTTACGTGCTCGACCAGAGCCGCATCAAGGACCTGCGCACCGGCCACGAGACCAGCAACACGCAGAAGGTGCTGGACGGCGATCTCGACCCCTTCATCGAGGCGAGCCTGAAGCAGGGCGTGTGATGAAGGTCGGCATCGCGCTCGCACTCGCCATCGCGATCACCGGCCAGGTGCTGTACCACGTCACGCAGAAGAGCGTGAGTGCGGGCGCGCACCCGGTGGTCTCGCTGCTGGCGTTCTACCTCGTCGCGGCGATGCTGAGCCTGCCGCTGTTCTACCTGTTTCCGCTGCAGGCGCCGCTGCGCGCCGAGCTCGGCCGCCTGAACTGGGCGGTGGTCGGCGTTGCCGCATCCATCGTGCTGATCGAGGTCGGCTTCCTGCTCGCCTACCGCGCCGGCGGCAACCTGTCGAACTCGTTCGTGCTGACGGCCTCGGCGGTCACGGTCGCGCTGTTCCTGGTCGGCTTGGCCGCACTCGGCGAGCGCACCTCGGCGACGCAGATGGCCGGCATCGCGCTGTGCTTGGCGGGCGTGTGGCTGGTATCGCGGCCGGTCGCGGGAGGCGGGTCGTGAAGGCGCTGCTGTTCGACCTCGACGGCACGCTGATCGACAGCATGCCGCACCACCGGGACGCGTGGGTGGCCTGGTACGCGCGCCGCGGCCTGCCGATGGACGCCGGCGAGTTCTTCGCGTCGACCGCGGGCCGCACCAACGCCGAGATCCTGCTCGACCTGTTCCCCGCGCTGTCGGTGGCCGAGCACGTCGTGATGGCCGACGAGAAGGAGGCGATCTACCGCGAGTTCGCGCGGCCGGCACTGGCGCTGGTGCCGGGCGCCGACGCATTCGCGCGCTGGGCGCGCGGCGCGGGCCTGCGGCTCGCCGTGTGCACCGCATCGACGCTGCCGAACATGGCGCTCGCGTTCGAGCGCCACGGCATCGACCGCTGGGTCGAGGCGATCGTCAGTCCCGCCGACACGACGACCGGCGCGGACGCCGGCGCCCCGGTGCGTGGCAAGCCGCACCCGGACATCTTTCTCGAGGCCGCACGGCGACTGGGCGTCGCACCGGCCGACTGCGTGGTGTTCGAGGACGCGCCGCTCGGCCTCGATGCCGAGCGGCGCGCGGGCATGAAGGCGGTCGCGCTGACGACGACGCTGGGCGCCGACGCGTTCGCCAGGTTCGAGAACCTGATCGCGATCGCCCCCGAGTTCACGACCCTTGCTCTGGCCGACCTGACAACGGCTTGCACGAGCGCTCAACAGAAAGCCACCCATGATGCGTGAAGGCCCCGCCCCCTTGATCCGCCGCAGCGACTACAGCGCGCCGGGCTACTGGATCCGCAGCGTCGACCTGAGCTTCGACCTCGACCCGGCCAAGACCATGGTCGTAGCCAAGATGCAGGTCGAGCGCAACACCGACGTCGCCGCGCAGCCGCTGCGCCTGCACGGCGAGGAGCTGAACCTGACGCGTGTCTCGGTGAACGGCGCCTCGGTGTCGTTCCGGCACGAGGACGGCCTGCTCGTGATCGATTCGCTGCAGGACATGCCGGCCGGCCCGTTCACGCTCGAGATCCGCAACACCTGCGCGCCCGAGAAGAACTCGCAGCTGTCGGGCCTGTACACCTCGGGCGGCGGCTTCTTCACGCAGTGCGAGGCCGAGGGCTTCCGGCGCATCACGTACTTCCTGGACCGGCCCGACGTGATGGCGGTCTATACCGTCACGCTGCGCGCCGCCAAGGCGAAGTACCCGGTGCTGCTGTCCAACGGCAACCTGGTCGAGCAGGGCGAGCTCGACGGCGGGCGCCATTTCGCGAAATGGCACGACCCGTTCCCGAAGCCGAGCTACCTGTTCGCGCTGGTCGCCGCCGACCTCGTGGCGCGCCAGCAGCAGATCCGCACGCGCGCGGGCAAGGACCACCTGCTGCAGGTCTTCGTGCGCCGCGGCGACCTCGACAAGACCGAACACGCGATGAAGTCGCTGATCGCGGCCATCGTCTGGGACGAGGCGCGCTTCCAGCTGCCGCTGGACCTGGAGCGCTTCATGATCGTCGCGGTCGAGGATTACAACTCCGGCGCGATGGAGAACAAGGGCCTGAACCTGTTCAACACCAAGTACGTGCTGGCCTCGCCGGCGACCGCGACCGACGACAACTACGCCGACATCGAATCGGTCGTCGGCCACGAGTACTTCCACAACTGGACCGGCAACCGCATCACCTGCCGCGACTGGTTCCAGCTCAGCCTGAAGGAAGGCCTGACGGTCTTCCGCGACCAGGAATTCAGCATGGACATGGCGGGCAGCGCCAGCGCGCGCGCCGTCAAGCGCATCGAGGACGTGCGCAAGCTGCGCGAGGTGCAGTTCCCCGAAGACGCCGGCCCGATGGCGCACCCGGTGCGCCCCGAAAGCTACGTCGAGATCAACAACTTCTACACGCCCACGGTCTACGAGAAGGGTGCCGAGGTCGTGCGCATGATGCACACGCTGGTCGGGCGCGAGGGGTTCGCCGCGGGCATGAAGCTCTACTTCGAGCGCTTCGACGGCCAGGCCGTGACCTGCGACGACTTCGCGCAGGCGATCGCCGACGCGAACCCGGCCAGCGCGCTCGCTCGCACGCTACCGCAGTTCAAGCGCTGGTACGCCCAGGCCGGCACGCCGCGCGTGACCGCGCGCGGGCGCTACGACGCGCCATCACGCACCTACACGCTCGGGATCGAGCAGGCCGGCGCCGCCGCCGGCGAGGCGCCCAAGGAGCCCTTCATCATTCCGCTCGCGCTCGGCCTGATCGGCCGCGACGGCCACGCGCTGCCGTTGCGCCTCGAAGACGAGCCGGCGGGCGCCACCGCGACCGAACGCGTGCTCGTGCTCGAGGAGGCGCGCAACTTCTACACCTTCGTCGATGTCGAGGTCGAGCCGGTGCCGTCGCTGCTGCGCGGCTTCTCGGCGCCGGTGATCCTGGCCGACGGCCTGGGCGACGCCGACCTGCTGCTGCTGCTGCTGCGCCACGACACCGACCCGTTCAACCGCTGGGAGGCCGGCCAGCGCCTCGCGCTCGGCCGCCTGCTCGCGGCGGCACGCAGCGAGGCACCGGTCGAGCTGGACGCGCCCTTCGTCGACGCGATGCGCGGCATCCTGCGCCATCCGACCCTGGACGCCGCCTTCAAGGACCTCGTGCTGACGCTGCCGAGCGAGGGCTATCTGGCCGAGCAGCTCAGCCCGGTCGATCCAAAGCGCATCCACGCCGCCCGCATGGGCCTGATGAAGCAGCTCGCGGCATCGCTGCGCGCCGACTGGGAATGGGCCTTCGAGGAACACCAGGTGCCCGGCGCCTACTCGCCCGACCCGGTCTCGGCCGGCAGGCGCGCGCTCGCGAACCGGGCGCTGGCGATGCTGTGCCTGGATTCGGTGGCGCGCGGCGAGTCGGTCTGGCCGGGCCGTGCCTACCAGCGCTTCAAGGACGCCGCCCACATGACGGACCGCCTCGGCGCGCTGTCGGCGCTGGTGCGCTCGCACGCGCCGCACACCGAGCCGGCGCTGTACCGCTTCCACGAGCTGTTCCGCGACGAGCCGCTGGTGATCGACACCTGGTTCGCGCTGCAGGCCGGCGCGCCCGAGGTCGACGGCAAGGTGTTCGCGCGCTTCAAGCAGCTGCTGAAGCACCCGGACTTCTCGATCCGCAACCCGAACCGCGCGCGCAGCCTGATCGCGACCCTCTGCTCGGGCAACCCGGCCGCGTTCCACCGCGCCGACGCCGCCGGCTACGTGTTCTGGGCCGACCACGTGATCGAGCTCGACGCGATCAACCCGCAGCTCGCCGCGCGCTTCGCGCGCGTGCTCGACCGCTGGAGCCAGCTCGCCGAGCCCTACCGCAGCGCGGCACGCGAGGCGATCGCGCGCGTCGCTGCGAAGCCCGACCTCTCGGACAACGTGCGCGAGATCGTCACCAACGCGCTGGCCCACTGAACCGAGAGGAGTCGACGACATGGCCCAGAAAAAGAAGAATGCGTTCTACGCGCAGTCGGGCGGCGTGACCGCGGTGATCAACGCCTCGGCCTGCGGCGTGATCGAGACCGCGCGCGCCCACAAGGACAAGATCGGCAAGGTCTACGCCGGCCGCAACGGCATCATCGGCGCGCTGACCGAAGACCTGATCGACACCGGCAAGGAGTCGGCAGCGGCCATCCGCGCGCTGCGCAGCACGCCGTCGGGCGCGTTCGGCTCGTGCCGCTACAAGCTCAAGTCGCTCGACACGCACCGGCGCGAGTACGAGCGCCTGATCGAGGTCTTCAAGGCCCACGACATCGGCTACTTCTTCTACAACGGCGGCGGCGACTCGGCCGACACCTGCTTCAAGGTCAGCCAGCTCAGCGAGGCGATGGGCTACCCGTTGCAGGCGATCCACGTGCCCAAGACGATCGACAACGACCTGCCAATCACGGACTGCTGCCCGGGCTTCGGCTCGGTCGCGAAGTACGTCGCGGTGTCGACGTTGGAGGCCTCGTTCGACGTGCGCTCGATGGCCAAGACCTCGACCAAGGTGTTCGTCGTCGAGGTCATGGGCCGGCACGCCGGCTGGATCGCCGCGGCCGGCGGGTTGGTCGAGGACCAAGGCATCCCGGTCGTGATCCTGTTCCCCGAGATCGTGTTCGACGAGCAGAAATTCCTCGCCCGTGTCGACGCGCTGGTGAAAGCGCACGGCTTCTGCACCGTCGTCGTCTCCGAGGGCTGCCACCACGCCGACGGCACCTTCCTGGCGGAACAGGGCGCGCGCGACGCGTTCGGCCATGCCCAGCTGGGCGGCGCCGCGCCGGTCGTCGCGAACATGGTGAAGCAGGGCCTGGGCCACAAGTTCCACTGGGCCGTGGCCGACTACCTGCAGCGCGCGGCGCGCCACATCGCGTCGAAGACCGACGTGAAGCAGGCCTACGAGCTCGGCCGCAAGGCGGTGCAGCTCGCGATCGCGGGCCACAACGCCGTGATGCCGACCGTCGAGCGCCTCTCCGACGCGCCGTACAGGTACCGGATCGGCGTGGCGCCACTGGCCCAGGTCGCGAACGTCGAGAAGTTCATGCCGCGCGACTTCATCACGAAGGACGGCTTCGGCATCACCGACAAGTGCCGCCGCTACCTCGCGCCGCTGATCCAGGGCGAGGACTACCCGCGCTACAAGGGCGGGCTGCCGGTGTACGTGACGCTGAAGAACGTCGCGGTCGCGAAGAAGCTCGCGGGCTTCGAGCTGAAGTAGCGCCGCGCCATCGGCTAGAATCTCGCGTTCGCCGCGGCCCTGCCGTGGCGAGGTCTGCAAAGGCCACGCCGGCGTAGCTCAGTTGGTAGAGCAGCGCATTCGTAATGCGAAGGTCGGGAGTTCGACTCTTCTCGCCGGCACCAAAAACTCCAGTAAAATCAAGCAGTTAGAGAATATGACAAACCGGCCCTGTGCCGGTTTTTCTTCGTGGTGTCGATTCTGGTGACCGCAGCGCCTGGCGCGGATACCGACGTCGTGATGACCTGGGCCTTCTCCTGTTCGAAGGCCTGGCCAGCGTATCAGTCCGACGTTCCCCGTCTGTCCGGCCTCAGGGGTCCACTCACAGCCGCGAGAGCGGCATCACGAGCAAACGCCCGAGCGACTGGCCCGCCGGTCTGCCCGGTGCGTCGAGTCCGAAGTTCGAGGGCCCGTTGCCGACTGGCGCTCGATAGGTACCGGCGAGTCGGTCCCACCAGGTGAACACGATGCCGAAGTTCTGCGTGAAGTCGGTTGCGTCCGACGAATGATGGACACGGTGGACGTCAGGGGTCACCACCAGCATCTGCAACCAGCGCTCCGCGCGGCGGTTCAGACTTGCATTGGCATGACCGAAGAAGTTGTGCGAATTGGTGATGAGTGCGCTGATCAACACCGCCTCCACCGGCAGGCCGAGCAGAGCCACCGCCACGGCATTCGCAAGCGCTTGAAGGAAGACCTCGGCGGGGTGAAACCGAAAGCCGAGCAGGCTGTCGAACTGGACGTCGCTGTGGTGCACCTGGTGAATCCGCCACAACGGACCAAACCTGTGCATTGCCAGATGCACCGCCCAGCCGACGAAGTCGATCGCCAGGACTGCGATGACGATCAATACCCCGAGGCGCAGACCGTGCCCATTCAGGATGCCGAATGCATGCGCAGATGCCACCCATGCAGCCAGTGCCGCAGTCACTGGCAGCAGGAGATACGGCACCGCATGGTTGATCAGCATCAGCCCGATGTTGCTGCTCAATCGCCATCGATCGACCGCTTCATAAGAAAGATGCGGACTTGCTCGTTCCCACAGGGCAACGCAGAGGAAGGCTCCAAGCAGCGCCAGCGTTTCGATGAGCGAAGCGTGGTCGAGAAGACGCTCCATGGAGCGGCCCTCGAAAGCTCGACCGAGCCCTACTTGCGCTTATTGCGAGCGACGATCCCGACCACCACGGCGCCGAGCGCCATCAGCGCCCAAGTGCTCGGTTCCGGGATCGGGCTGACAGCGACTCCGGCCTCGGCTGACGCACCCACGAGCAAGGTTGCAGCCGTGGCGCAAGCGACGATGATCTTCGACTGAATGGACATGGTCATTCCCTTAAAGGATCGCGACGAGGCGCGGATGGACGGAACGAGGTCGATCCTATTCCTCGGTCCCTGAAAGGGCTCACCCCTCATTCGCGGGGGAAGGATTCGGGGCGACCAGTTGCGGGTCGACGCGGCGCTCCTTTGACTCACTGGCGAGTCAGCGCCAGTTCACCGCCCCGAAACCATCGAACCCGATCAGCGTGTAGTACAGCCCGACCGTGGCCAGCGTCTGCCCGCGGTCTCCGATCACCGGGTAGTTCGCGTTCCGGTGCGACCAGACGTACTTGACGCCGATCGCGTGCGGCCCGCTGATGCGCCAGGTGAGCGCGGCGTCGATGCGCGAGATGTCGTCACGGCCGGCGGACCGGTTGGCCAGGTGGCCGAGAAAGAACCTCTGCGCCGTGACGTCGGCGGAAACCGCCTCACCGGCGATCAGCCGCACCGACAGGCCCATGCTCGGCGCGACGCCGTAGTGATAGTCGCGGTCGTTGGCCACGCCACGCAAGGTGCTTGCCGCCGAGTAGCCCAGCCCCGCCAGGCCGGTGCCCTGCAGCGCGTAGGTCTTCGACAACCACCACTGCCCGGTGGTGCCCAGCGACAGCCCCGTGGCCGACAGGTGGAACAGTTGCGGCGCCAGGTAGTCGTAGTTTCCGTACAGGCCCCAGATGCCGCGGTAGTTGTCGCCCATCGCATAGTCGGTGCCGAACAGCAGGCCCCGTGTGGCCAGGTTCTCGACACCGTTGGCGCTCGTGACGATCGCGCGGAACGTGAAGTAGTCGAAGGGCCGGCGATAGGTGTAGCCGGCGCGGCCCGGCAAGCCGTAGTCGAGTTGGTAGTCCAACTCGGCGGCGTTGCGCTTCACACCGGTGCTGGTGCCGGCCTCGTCGCGCGTCGCGACCTCGGTGCCGACCCGAAGCCGGCCGTAGAACGCCGGGTCGTGGTCGTAGAACGCATCGTCGAAGCGCCCGCCGTAGACGAGGCGGTTGAAGCCGACCGCAGGCGAGACGAGCGCCGCGCCCCACTCACGCCAGGCATAGGGCAGGCGGCTCTGGCCTTTCAGCATCAGGTGCGCCATGCGAAACAGCGGCTCGCCGAGAAAGCTGCCGCCGATGCCGCTGGCGATCTGGTCGTTGCGTGCCGGCGGCGTCTGCTCCCCGGCCAGCTCCCACAAGACGCTGCCGGCGAACGTCAGGCCCGACGCCTCCCAGTAGTCGAGACCCGCGGAGCGCGCCGCGCCGTGGTACAGCGACCCTTGGTAGGGATGCGCGAACTGGTTGATCCGGAACGGATCGTTGTCGACCACCCACGGCCCGCGCAGGTTGCGCCTGATCGAGGCCCCGCTGACGTCGTAATCGGCGGAGCCGCTGAAGCGCCGGTTGTAGCGGTTCAACAGGAAGTCGAAGCCGACGATCTCGGCCGCGGGAATCAGGTAGCTCCTGTTCGGCACGTCCGAGGGCGGCGCGGAGGCGGCGGACGCGGGCGGCGCCACCTCCTGCGCCGCCGCGAAGCGACACGCGAGCAGCAGGATGGCGAGTACCGCCGTGATCGCGGAGCGGTGGGCGGTGCGGCGGCGCGTCATGGCGCCGATCATGGCGACTGTGCGCCGCCCGGTCTGTAGTCGGCGCAGCGGTCCCGGGGTCGGAGACCGCTGACGCCCCGACCTCAGCGGCCGTGGCGATCGTCGCGGTCGTTGCCACGGCCGTGGCCGCGGTCGTCATGCTTGTCGTGCTTGTCCCAGCCGCGGTGGCGGCCGCGATCCCAGCCCGGATGCTCGTGCTCGTAGCGCTCGCGCACCCACTGGTCACGCACGAAGTACACCGGCTGACCGCAGGCGTTGTAGCGCCCGCAGTAGCGCCGCCAGTTCTGCTGGTGCGCCGGCGGCACGTAGAGGTAGATCGGGTCGCGCTGGACGGCGACGCGCGGCGGCGCGATCAGCACCGGCTGCGGCAGTATCAGCGCCGGCGGCGGGACATCGCCGATGTTGATGCGGCCGTAAACGCCCGGCTGGTTGATGCCGATCGACACGCCGACGCTGGGCTGCGCGACCGCTGAGCCGACAGCGCCGGCGGCGAGCACGATTGCGATGATCTTCTTCATGGCCTTCTCCAAGCTGTTGGTGATCCAAGAACGCGCGTCGGGCCTGTTCGGACGACACAGGTTGATGCCCGGCCCGGGCTTCACGCGCCCCTGCGTGCATCCTGCCGCGATTTCAGCCGCGCCACGGCATCCGACCGGCCAAACAGGACAACTCCTACACGCCGCGGTGCTCCTTGCCCACCACAAGCTTCCGATTTCGCCGTCTAATGGCTGCGTCGAGATCCGATTCGGCACTCCCGGCGAAGAGGTGATGATGTTTGCGCTCACCGGCGTATTCGATGGCCCGAGAACGATGGGCCTGCTGCAGTTGCTGCTCGCCTTCGTGGCCTGCATGGCCTACCTGCTCGCGCAGGGTCGCCTGCTGGGAGCGGCCGGTCGCCGCCGCGCCGCGCTGGTGGCCTTCGGCAGCGTCGCCGGCTTCGTCGCCATGGATCGCGACTGGGCAAGCGCCATCGTGCTGGTGGCGTTCGCGGTGGCCGCGCTCGGCTCGTTCGCGGCGCTCGTCTGGCTGACGACACGGGCGATCGGCATGGACCGCGCGCCCGGCTCCGACACCGCGGCCACGCGCGCGCGGCGGCCCGCATCCGCGGGCGGCGCGGCGTCGACAAGTCGTCGGTCCGCCAGCGGCGCGCACAACCCACCACCCACAGCGAACGACACCGCGGTCTAGAATTCCAGGTTGCCCGGCGCGCCTGCGCGCTTCAATGTCCCCTGGAGACCCCGATGCCTCGTTTTTCCGCTGTTCGCTCGCCCGCCCTGATCGCTGCGTTCCTCGCCGCCGGCATGTTCGGCCCGGCCGTGGCGGCCGACATCAAGATCGGTGCCGCCGAAGCCCTGTCAGGGCCGGCCGGCCAGTACGGCCAGTCGATCAAGAACGGCTTCCAGCTCGCCGCCGACGAGATCAACGCCGCGGGCGGCGTCAAGGGCAACCGACTCGCCCTGCAGTTCGAAGACGAAGCCGGCAAGAAGGAACAGGCGATCGACGTCTTCAAGAAGCTGATCTTCCAGGACAAGGTGCTGATGCTGTTCGGGCCGACGCTGTCGAGCTCGGCGCAAGCCGCCGACCCCGTCGCCCAGGCCGCCAGGATCGTCGTCTTCGG
>JAYSLR010000080.1:0-2762 GCA_043725365.1 Rhizobacter sp.
CAACAGCAACTTCACCATCGCGACCAGCGTCAGCGACGCTGTGGCGGCATCGGTCACCGGCACCAAGTCGATGAGCGGGACCGCGGTCAACGACGCGCCCGTCGCGACCAACCTGGGCACTGCGGAGACCTACACCGAAGACACCGCGCTGAACCTGACCGACATCGTCATCAGCGACGTCGACAGCGCCAACGTCACCGCGACGCTGACCCTGTCGAACATCGCAGCCGGCAGCCTGAGCACCGCCACCTCCGGCGCGGTGACCTCGACCTACGCCGTCGGCACGGGCGTGTGGAGCGCCAGCGGCGCGATCGCGGATGTCAACGCCTTGCTCGCCGGCCTGACCTTCACCCCGACCGCCGACCTCAACAGCAACTTCACGATCACCACCAGCGTCAGCGACGGTGTGGCGGCACCGGTCACCGGCAGCAAGGCGATCACCGGCACCGCAGTCAACGACGCGCCGAGCGCGAGCAACCTAAGCATGGCGGAGACCTACACCGAAGACACGGCGCTGAACCTGACCGACATCATCATCAGCGACGTGGACAGCGCCAACGTCACTGCGACCCTGACACTGTCCAGCGCCGCAGCGGGGAGCCTGAACACAAGCACCTCGGGCGCCGTGACTTCGATCTACTTGGCCGGCACAGGCGTGTGGAGCGCCAGCGGCGCGCTGGCCGACGTGAACACCTTGCTCGCCGGCCTGACCTTCAACCCGACCGCCAACTTCAACAGCAGCTTCACGATTGCGACCAGCGTCAGCGATGGCCTCGCCGCACCGGTCACCGGCAGCAAGACGATCACGGCCAATGCAGTGAACGACGCGCCGGTACTCACCACCACGGCAGGCGCACTGACCTTCAACGAGAACGCCGCGCCCGGCGCGATCGACGCCAGTCTGAGCATCACCGAGGTCGACAGCGCCAACCTCGTCGGTGCGATCGTGCGCATCGCCAGTGCCTACGCGAACGGCGAAGACCTGCTCGCCTTCACCGACCAGTTCGGCATCAGCGGCAACTGGAACGCGGCCACCGGCGCCTTGACGCTCAGCGGAACCGCCAGCGTGGCGAACTACCAGGCGGCGCTGCGCAGCGTGAGCTACCAGAACACAAGCGACAACCCGAGCGTCGCGATGCGCACGGTCGAGTTCATGGTCGACGATGGCAACGCCGCCAGTAACTTGGCGACACGCCAGGTTCAGGTCGTGAGCATCGACGACGCACCGGTGACGAACGACACGAGCGCGAGCGGCGCCGAAGACGCCGTGTCGATCGCCGTCACGCTCACCGGCAGCGACGTCGATGGAACCGTGGACCGCTTCCACCTCATCGACTTGCCGGCGAACGGCACGCTGTACACCGACGCAGCACTCACCACCGTGGCCGTGTCCGGCACCGACTACGCCGCCACGGGCCAGGCCCTGACGCTGTACTTCGTGCCCACCACCACCTGGTACGGCAGCACCGCCTTCCAGTTCGTTGCGCGCGACGCGGCCGGCATGCCGGACCCGACGCCCGCCACCGCGAGCATCACCGTGGCGCCCGTCAACGACGCGCCCACGATCGCCGCGCCCGCCGCCGCCAGCGTCGCCGAAGACGGCACCCTGGTGTTCAGCACGGGCGCCATCACGGTGCAGGACGCCGACGCAGCGGGTGCGCCAGTGCAAGTCAGCCTGCACGCCGCCGCCGGTGTGCTGAGCCTCAGCACGACCACCGGCCTCGCCTTCAGCGTGGGCGACGGCAGCGCCGATGCGACGCTTGTCTTCAGCGGTCTGCTCGCCGACATCAACGCCGCGCTTGACGGTCTGCGCTTCACAGCGCCGGCCGATTTCAACGGCGTGACTTCGCTCCAGATCGTCATCGACGATCTCGGCAACCAGGGCAGCGGCGGGCCACGAACGGCATCGCAGCTCGTGGCCGTGACGGTGACCCCGGTCAACGATGCGCCGACGGGTGTGCCGGTCATCGTCGGCACGGCCACCCAAGACCAGACCCTCGCGGTCGATGTGGCGGCCATCGCCGATGCCGACGGTCTCGGAACGTTCAGCACGCAATGG
Source organism: Rhizobacter sp. (assembly GCA_043725365.1). Lineage (GTDB taxonomy): Bacteria > Pseudomonadota > Gammaproteobacteria > Burkholderiales > Burkholderiaceae_C > LMDS01. The sequence continues at coordinate 2,060 of JAYSLR010000080.1, forward strand.
CTGCGCAACGGCGTGGTTATCGGAGGCGCGACCGGCGCGAGCTACGGACTCGGTGTCGCCGACGTGGGAGCGCAGATCAGCGTGCGCGTGAGTTATGTCGATGCCCAGGGCACGAGCGAGAGCCTGGCAAGCGCACCGACCGCTGGGGTGGCCGGTGTCGACAAGCCACCGACAAGCGTCCCGGTGACCGACCAGTCTCCAACGGGCGACATGACGACAGCACCCGCCGACGAAGGCGCGACCGGGCCGGCCATGCACGATCCGAGGGCCACTGTCGAGCCCCCCGCCGCCTCGGCCGCCGCCGCGCCTGCCGTGGACTTGTCGATCGCCGGCACGCGCCGTGAGACCGTGGCACCGACCGCCGACGGGCTCGACGCACCCGCCGCCGATGCATCGACCCGTGAGGCCTCGTCGGTTGCCGGGCGTACCACTGCGGCAGCTGCGGCGGCGCGCAGCCACGGCGCCTCCGGCGCGGGATCGCGCGGCGCGGCCAGCGGCAACGCCTTCGACCTGGAGGCACGCTTCGCTGCCGAGGAAGGATCGAACGCGATGCTGGCGTTCCAGGACCTGTCGCTCATCGGAGCGGCACCGGGCCACGCCGGCGCACCGTCCAGGCGCGATGCCGCCGGCCCGGGCACCGCCACGCCCGCCGACGAGACGTCCCCGCTCGGCCTGAGCCTGGCCGAGACAGCCGTAGCCTCGG
>JAYSLR010000081.1:0-1992 GCA_043725365.1 Rhizobacter sp.
GTCGTACCAGGGCGCGATCGCGGCCATCGCGGGCGGTCGTGTGGCCGACAGCCCCGAGGCCGCAGACGGCATCTCGATCAAGCTCAGCGCGCTGTTTTCGCGCTATGAAGACACACAGCGCGGGCGTGTGTTCGGTGAGCTGCTGCCCCGTGTCTGGCAGCTCATCGAGGTGGCGGCACGCGCCGACCTCAACCTGACGATCGACGCCGAAGAGAGCGACCGCCTCGAACTCTCGCTCGACGTGTTCGAGGCGCTGGCGCGTCGCATCGCGGCCGAGCACCCGCACTGGCGCGGCTTCGGCCTGGCCGTCCAGGCCTACCAGACGCGCGCTTTAGAGGTCGTCGAAGAGGTCGCCCGCATCGCACGTGCGAACCAGCTCCGGCTCATGGTCCGCCTGGTCAAGGGCGCGTACTGGGACGGTGAGATCAAACGGGCGCAAGAGCAGGGCTTGGCGGCCTACCCGGTGTTCACGCACAAGCACCACACCGACATTGCCTACCTCGCCTGCGCGCGCGCTCTGATCGCTCGCGCCGACGTGATCTACCCGCAGTTCGCGACCCACAACGCCGGCACGATCGCGGCCATCGTCGGCATGGCCAAAGCGGCTGGTGCGCAGTACGAGTTGCAGCGCCTGCACGGCATGGGTGAGGGCGTGTACCGCGAAGCGATGCGTGACCCCACGCTGGCGGTTCGCGTCTACGCGCCGGTCGGCGAACACCGTGACTTGTTGGCGTATCTCGTGCGCCGATTGCTCGAGAACGGCGCCAACTCGTCGTTCGTGCACCAACTCGCCGATGAGGCGGTCGATGTCGAGGCGCTGCTCGCTTCGCCGTTGGTGCCGGCCCGGACGCCCGGCATTGCGCCACCGGTCGCGCTGTATCGAACCCATGGCGGCACGGGCCGCGCCAACTCGCGCGGTGTCGACCTCGCCTGCATCGCCGAGCGCGCGCCGCTGGAGCGCGCGTTGGCATCGGCCGTCGTGCCCTCGGTTGCGCTGGCGAGCGAAGCCGAAGTCAGTGCGACGGTGGCTCGGCTGCAGACCGGCTTCGAGGCGTGGCGCGCGACACCCCTCGCACACCGCGCTGCGGTGTTGCGGCGCGCGGCCGACGCGCTCGAAGCTGCGCTCCCCGAGTTTTGCGGCTTGCTCGTCAAAGAGGCAAAGAAGACCCTGGGTGATGCCGTCTCGGAAGTGCGCGAGGCGGTCGATTTTTGCCGCTACTACGCCGATCAGGCCGAAGCGCGCTTGGCCACGCAGGTGCTGCCCGGTCCCACCGGCGAGAGCAATGAATTGCACCTGCACGGCCGCGGTGTGTTTGTCTGCATCAACCCGTGGAACTTTCCGTTGGCGATCTTCGCTGGGCAGGTCGTCGCGGCGCTGGTCACCGGCAACACGGTTGCGGCCAAACCGGCCGAGCAGACGCCCGCGGTGGCACAGCGCTTCGTCGCCCTGTTGCATGCCGCCGGTGTGCCGATGGACGCGCTCGCGCTGCTGCACGGCCCCGGTGAGACGGTAGGCGCCGCGCTGGTCGCCGATGCGCGCGCGGCCGGTGTCTGCTTCACCGGCTCCACATCGGTCGCCCGACTCATCAACCGCGCGCTCGCCGCCAAAGACGGCGCCATCGTGCCGCTGATCGCCGAAACCGGCGGCATCAACGCGATGGTGGTCGACAGCACCGCGCTGCCCGAGCAGGTGGTCGATGCAGTGGTGCAAAGCGCCTTTCGTTCGGCGGGCCAGCGCTGCTCGGCGCTGCGCCTGTTGTGCGTGCACGAGGGCATTGCCGACGCGGTGATCGAGATGATCCGCGGCGCGCTTGCGGAGTTGAATGTCGGCGACCCCGCGCTGCTCGCGACCGACGTCGGCCCGGTCATCGACGCCGAGGCGTTCGACGGCATCACTGCGCATTTGACCCGGCTGCGCCGCGAGGCGAAGTTGATCGGCGAGGCACCTCGCGGATCGAGCTGTGCGCGGCTGGTCGCGCCGATCGCGTTCGA
>JAYSLR010000082.1:0-3810 GCA_043725365.1 Rhizobacter sp.
GCCCGACGCGCCGAGCGCGGCGATGACCGCGCCGTTCTCGTGCGCAACCGCCTCGACGCTGGCCATGAACTCCTGGTGCTCGCGCTGCGCGTTGTTGACGAGCGCGACGGTCGGCGCGGCGATCGCCGCGAGCTCGGCGATCTCGCCCGGGTGGTTCATGCCGAGTTCGACGACGGCAGCGCGATGCCAGGCGCGCTCGTCCTGGCGCAGCCGCAGCAGCGTCAGCGGCACGCCGATGTGGTTGTTCAGGTTGCCCGCGGTCGCGAGCGCCGCGTCGCCGAGCCAGGTGCGCAGGATCGTCGCGATCATCTGCGTCACCGTGGTCTTGCCGTTGCTGCCGGTCACCGCGATCAGCGGCAGCTGGAAGCGTTGGCGCCAGGCGCGCGCGAGCGCCGTCAGCGCATGCTGGGTGTCGGCCACCTGCAGGCCGGGCAGGCCGGCCTCCTGCAAGCCGCGTTCGGCGATCGCGGCGACCGCGCCGCCCGCCTTCGCCTGCGCGAGAAAGTCGTGCGCGTCGAAGCGCTCGCCCTTCAACGCGACGAACAGGTCGCCGTGCCGCAGGCTGCGCGTGTCGCTGTGCACGCGCAGCAGCTCGGTCGCGCCGTCGCCGACCAGCGTCGAGGCCGGCAGCAGCGCGTGGGCCTGGGCCAGCGTCATCATGACGACACCCCTTCGCGCAGGCGCAGCGCCGCGCCCGCTTCGGTCACATCCGAGAACGGGTGCTTCACGCCGCCGATCTCCTGGTAGTCCTCGTGGCCCTTGCCGGCGACCAGGATCACGTCGCGCGCGCCGGCCCGGCGCACCGCGTGCGCGATCGCCGCCCGGCGGTCCTCGATCACCTGGACCCGCTCCTGACCTTCCTTCAGCCCCGCGACGATCTGCAGCAGGATGAAGGCCGGCGCCTCGTTGCGCGGGTTGTCGCTGGTGATCACGACGTGCTGCGCGAGGCGCTGCGCGAGCGCGCCCATCAGCGGCCGCTTGGTCGCGTCGCGGTTGCCGCCGCAGCCGAACACGCACCAGAGCTGCCCGCCGCGCTCGGCCGCAAAGGGCTGCAGCGCGAGCAGCGCCTTCTCGAGCGCGTCGGGCGTGTGCGCATAGTCGACGACGACCTGCGGCAGCGAGGCAGCGCTCCGAGCCCGAGCGCCGGGCCGCCCCAAGCCGGGCTCGACTCCTTCGGGGGGCCGATCGCGGTACTCCGCGATCGGGGGGCCGACATTCACGCGCTGCATCCGCCCCGGCACCGGCGTGAGCAGGGCGCAGGCCGCGGCCGCGTCGGCCAGCGACACGCCGCAGGCGCGCAACCCGCCGATCGTCGCGAGCAGGTTCGCGACGTTGTAGTCGCCGATCATCTGCGTCTTCACGTCGACCCGCGCCGCACCCTCGTGCAGCTCGAAGGCGAGGCCACCGGCGTCGTAGCCGATTCTCGGCACATGCAGCCGGGCGTTGCCCCGGGTCGAGTAGGTCCACAGCTCGATCGCCGTGTCCTGCAGCGAGCGCGCGAGCCGCGCGCCCTGCGCATCGTCGACGTTGACGACCGCGGCGCGCAATCCCGGCCACGCGAACAAGCGCGCCTTGGCCTGCCAGTACGCCTCCATCGAGCCGTGGTAGTCGAGGTGGTCCTGGGTGAAATTGGTGAACAGCGCGACATCGATCTTCGAGCCGTCGAGGCGATGCTCCTCGATGCCGATCGAGGTCGCCTCGATCGCGCAGGCCTGGAACTGCGCGTCCGCGAAGCGCTTGAAGCCGGCCTGCACCGTGACCGGGTCCGGCGTGGTCATGCCGGTGAAGGTCAGGCCCGCGGGATGCAGCGGCGATGGCGGCTCGCCGACGCCCAGCGTGCCGATCACGCCGCAGCGCCGGCCCAGCGAACTCAGCGCCTGCGCGACCCACCAGGCGGTCGAGGTCTTGCCGTTCGTTCCGGTCACCGCGACGACGATCAGGCGCTCGCTCGGCGCGCCCATGAAGCCGCTGGCGATCGCGCCGGTCGCGGCCTTCAGGCCGGGCAGCGCGGCGACCGCGTCCGGGTCGGCGCCGTCGAACGCCGGCGCGCCGTCGGCCTCGACCAGGCAGGCGCTCGCGCCCGCGGCCAGCGCCTGCGGCACGAACTGCCGGCCGTCGACCGCGTAGCCCGGCCAGGCGATGAAGGCGTCGCCGGCGACGACCTTGCGGCTGTCGGTGGCCAGGCCGCGCACGCCGCGCTGCGCGAACCAGGCCAGTGTGTCGCTCACGGAGTCGAGCGGGCGCGGCGCCATCAGAAGCTCTCCTCCTCGGCCGGCACGTCTTTCGCGATGATCTGCGTCTTGACGTCCAGGTCGGGCTGCACGTTCAGCGTGCGCAGGGTCTGCTGCACCAGGTCGCTGAACACCGGTGCCGCGACGTCGCCGCCGTACCACTTGCCGGCGCTCGGCTCGTCGACCATCACCGCGACGATGATGCGCGGGTGGGTGATCGGCGCGATGCCGACGAACCAGGCCCGGTACTTCTTGGTCGCGTAGCCCTTGCCCTCCTGCTTGTAGGCGGTGCCCGACTTGCCGCCGACCGAGTACCCGATGGTCTGCGCCTTCGGCGCCGTGCCGCCGGGGCCGGTGACGAGCGCGAGCATCTGGCGCACCGTGGCCGCCGTCTGCGGCGAGATCACGCGCAGGCCCGACACTTTCGCGTCGTCGCCCTGCGCGGTGCTCTTCGTCAGCGTCACCGGGATCATCTCGCCGTCGTGCGCGAACACGGTGTAGGCATGCGCGATCTGGAACAGCGAGGCCGACAGGCCGTAGCCGTAGCTCATCGTCGCCTGCTCGATCGGCTTCCAGGTCTTGTAGGGGCGCAGCCGCCCGGTCACCGCGCCCGGGAAGCCGAGCTGCGGCTTCTGGCCGAAGCCGGCCTGCGTGTACAGCTCCCACATCTCGCGCGGCTGGAACATCAGCCCCATACGCATCGCGCCGATGTTGCTGGACTTCTGGATCACTTGACTGACCGTCAGATCGCCGTGCGGGTGCGAGTCGCTGATCACGAAGCCGCCCATCGAGATGCGGCCCGGCGCGGTGTGGATGATGGTGTCGGGTTTGACGCGGCCGGTCTCGAGCGCCCACGCGGCGATGAAGGGCTTGACGATCGAGCCGGGCTCGAAGGTGTCGGTCAGCGCCCGGTTGCGCAGCTGCGCGCCGGTCAGGTTGCGGCGATCGCCGGGCGTGTAGCTCGGGTAGTTCGCGAGTGCCAGCACCTCGCCGCTGCGCGCGTCGAGCACGACCACGCTGCCGGCCTTGGCCTTGTTCTCGGCGACCGCGTCGCGGATGCGCTGGTAGGCGAAGAACTGGACCTTCGAGTCGATGCTGAGCTCGATGTCCTTGCCGTCGACCGGCGCGACGCTGTCGCCGATGTCCTCGACGACCCGGCCGAGCCGGTCCTTGATCACGCGGCGCGTGCCGTCGCGACCGGCCAGGTCCTTCTGGAACGCGAGCTCGATGCCTTCCTGGCCACGGTCTTCCACGTTGGTGAAGCCGACCACGTGCGCTGCCGCTTCGCCTTCCGGGTACTTGCGCTTGTACTCGCGCACCTCGTGGATGCCCTTGAGGCCGAGGGCGCGGATGTTCTTCGCGACATCGTCGTCGACCTGCCGGCGCAGCCAGACGAAGTTCGGGTTGTCGGCGAGCCGGCTCTCGAGCGCGGCGCTCGTCATGCCCAGCAGCACGGCCAGGCGCGCGCGGCTCCGAGCGTCACCTTCGAGGTCTTTGGGGATCGCCCAGATCGAGGGCGACGGCACGCTGGCTGCGAGGATCAGACCGTTGCGATCGACGATGCGGCCGCGGCTCGCCG
>JAYSLR010000083.1:0-7807 GCA_043725365.1 Rhizobacter sp.
GAGCTGTACTACCAGCCCAAGGTCGACGCCCACAGCGGCAAGGTCACCGCCGCCGAAGCGCTGCTGCGCTGGAAGCACCCGGTCAAGGGCATGATCGGCCCGTCCACGTTCATCCCGGTCGCGGAGCGTTTCGGCCTGATCGGCGTGCTCGGAAACTGGGTCATCGAGGACGCGTGCCGCCAGTCGCGGGCCTGGCGCGACAAGGGGCTGCGCATGCGGGTGGCGATCAACCTGTCGGCGTTCCAGATGCGCCAGGACGACCTGGTCGAGCGCATCACGACCGCGCTGGCGCGCCATCGCATCGACCCGTCGCTGCTGACCTGCGAGATCACCGAGTCGGTCGCGATGGAGGACACGCGGGCCACGCAGATCACGTTCCAGCGCCTGGGTGATGCCGGCGTGCACCTGTCGATCGACGATTTCGGCACCGGCTACTCGAGCCTCAGCTACCTGCGCAAGCTGCCGGCCGAGGAACTGAAGATCGACCGCAGCTTCGTGATGGACATCGAGACCAGCGCCGACGCACGCGCCGTCGTCGACGCGGTCATCCATCTCGCGCACGCGCTCGGCCTGAAGGTGGTTGCCGAGGGCGTGGAGACCGAACGCCAGCGCGACGTGCTGATCCAGATGGGCTGCGACGAGTTGCAGGGCTTCCTGTTCGCCAAGCCGATGTCGGCGCGCGCACTGCTGCTGTGGGCCAGCGACGACCGCGAGCGCGAGGTCGCGTTCAAGCCCTCGCTGTTCGGCGAGACGCGTCCGGTGTCGGACCAGGAACTGCTGGCACACCGGCGCGCTGCCACGTCGACGGTGCCGCAGCCCCCGACCCCCTCGAAACCGGACAGCGCGTGGTCGCGCCTGATCGGCTTCGCCGACACGCTGCCCAGCGACAGTTCCAGGCTCTGAGGGGGTCCACGGCGTTCGACGCGCCGCGACCGGCGAACCGCCTGCTTAGACGGTGCTCGCGAAGAAGCCGAGGCGCTCGGAGACGTGCCCGGCCCAGACGTCGTTCGAGAGGCGCTCCTGCGCGAGCAGGATCTGCATCCTGGACGCCAGTACCGGCACCACCGTGACGCCGGCGATCGCGTGGACGGTGCCGAGCTTGATCACGCGCGCCGGCTTGTCGACCGCGACGATCAGGCGATCGCCCTTGAGCATCAGCGGCATCATCCGGAAGCCGACCGCGATCCGCGGCGGCAGCTTGGCCAGCGCCTTCGGGTCGATCGGGAAGCGGGTCAGATCGACCAGCGGGTAACCCATCTTGTGGGCCAGCGCGGTCTGCAGGTCGGCGCGCGAGATCATGCCGGCCGCAACCAGTGATTCGCCGAGCGGAACCTCACGCCCCTGGCCTGCGAGCGCTCGCCCGAGCTGGGCCTCGGTCAGCAGACCGAGCTTCAGCAGCGATTGACCGAGCGGCAGGATCGGCATGCGCTGCTGGCGGTCGATCGCGGCCAACAGTTCGCCCGGGCTGGCGATCCACATGCGTGCGGCGACCTCTTCGGCCGACGGGCCGAACTCGGCGCGGGTGTACGCGCAGCGCGGCACGAACACGCGCAGCAGCGAAGCTTCTTCCTCGACCGGCGTGAACAGATACAGGCCGTCGGGCGTCTCGACGCGGCCGGCAGTGCGACCACTGATCACCGGGACCGCGCCCAGGCCGCTGGTCTGCAGCCGGTACTCGCGCTCTTGCGCCGCCGCCGGAACCCGTTCGACCGGCATGCCGGCGATCGGCACGACCGGCTGCAAGGGCTGCGTCAGCGTGAGCCGGCGAAATCGCGAGAACGGCAGCTCGACCACGGGCCCGTCTGCAGAACTGCGAAAGCTGAGCGTGCGCGCCACCGGGTCGAAGCCCAGCATCTCGCCCTCCACCGGCGTGCCGACCGGGCTCTCGATGCGGCACGGCTGGATCTCGTTGCATCCGGGGCCGGGACGGTGCCGCCATGCGAACGGCGGTGTCGGCCACTGCCAGCGCTCGGGAGCCTCGGCAAACAGGGTTGGAAACGGGGTCGAAGCGTTGCTCACGGAGATGGGGGTGCTCGGGCGGGTTTCGACTGAGCCGAGGGTAAGGCCAGTTGCCACCATACGCCCGCCGCCGCTCGCCCATCCCGTGAAGAAAGGCGCGAACAGGTCCCAAACGCGGCGCTCGTCATCGCCGCGACGCCGACGGCGTCAGACCACGTTCAACGTGACCTCGATGTTGCCGCGCGTCGCGTTCGAGTACGGGCACACCTGGTGCGCGGCCGCGACCAGCTTCTCGGCGGCGGCGCGGTCCATGCCCGGGATCGTCACGTTCAGCGCGACCTGGATCCCGAAGCCGGCCGGGATCGGCCCGATGCCCACATCGCCCTTGATCGACGTGTCAGCCGGCAGCGCGATCTTCTGCGTCATCGCGACGTACTTCATCGCGCCGATGAAGCAGGCCGAGTAGCCCGCCGCGAACAGCTGTTCGGGATTCGTGCCGACCGCGCCGCTGCCGCCCATCTCCTTGGGCGTCGTGAGCTTCAGGTCGAGCACGCCGTCGGAGGACCTGGACGTGCCTTCGCGGCCGCCGGTCGAGGTGGCGTGGGCGGTGTACAGAACTTTGTCGAGCTTCATGTTTCGGAGGTCCTTGGTTGCGGGGTGGGGGATCAGAGGTCGGCCGGTTCGAGCTGCCCGGCCAGGTTGTCGCGCAGCGCCTGCAGCCGCGAGGTCAGGGCCGCGAGTTCGGTCAGATTGCAGCCGGTCGCGCAGGCGACCCGCAACGGCACCGATTCGGCGCGGCGGCGCAGCGCCCGACCGGCGGGCGTCAGCGTGGCGACCACGCGGCGCTCGTCGTCGACCGAACGGGCGCGTTCGAGCAGGCCCGCGGCCTGCATGCGCTTGAGCAGCGGCGTCAGCGTCCCGGAATCGAGGTACAGCCGCGCGCCGAGCTCGCCGACACCGATGCCGGTGCCGTCCCCGGCGTCGGCCTCCCACAGCACCAGCATCACCAGGTATTGGGGGTAGGTCAGGCCCAGCGGCGCGAGCACCGGCTTGTAGAGCTTGGTCATCAGCAGCGAGCTCGAATAGAGCGCGAAGCACAGCTGCCGGTCCAGCCGCTGGAGCGTGCGGGGGTCGGGGGAACGGTTCGCGGTGCGGGCGGCGGGCTTGACCATGGCCCCACTGTATTCGAGATCGAGCAATTAGATTGCGCGCAATTGAAATGCCCGCAGTCTCGGCGCGGGATCGTCAGGCCTTGCGCAGGTGCAGCGTGAATCGGGCGCCGCGGCCCGGTTCGCTCGCGACCTCGATGCTGCCGTGCATCTGATCGGCCAGCAGCTTCACGATCACGAGGCCAAGGCCGACACCCGGGATATCCACGGCCTGTTTCAGCCGCTTGACGGCTGAAACAGGCCGGCCCGCTGGTCTTGCGCGATGCCGTGGCCCTCGCCTGGGCGCCAACGGCCAGGGCAAGTCGACGCTGGTCAAGACCATCGTCGGCGATCTGCCGCGCCTGGCCGGCGACATCACCGAAGGCAAGGGCCGGGAGGTGGAGCTCAGCCCGCGGGCTGCGCGTTCAGGGCGTCGAGCTGCGTGCTGAGTTCGAGCCAGCGGGCCTCGAGCGCCTCGATCTCGTCGGCCAACTGCTTCAGCCGCCTGCCTTGGTCGGCGCGCTGCGCCGGCGACATCTCGTCTGCGGCGGCCGCCTCGAGCGCCTCGCGGTCGCTCATCAGCACGCCGAGCTTGTTGTCGACGCCGATGAGCTCCTTGCGCAGCGGCTTCAATTCGTCGCTGCGCTGCTGGCGCCCCGATGCCGCTGTCTTGCGGTCGTTGCCGCGCGCAGTCGGTGTCGGCACCGCCGCGGGTGGGGCGGCGGCCGGCGCCGCGACCTCGCGCTTGCGCCTGGCCTTGTCGCCCTTGGACTGCTCGCGCGAAGCTTCGCGCGATTGTTCGAGCAGCCACTTCTGGTAGTCGTCGAGATCGCCGTCGAAGGGTTTGACCGCGCCGTCGGTGACGAGCCAGAACTCGTCGCAGACCTCGCGCAGCAGCGCGCGGTCGTGGCTGACCAGCATCACCGTGCCCTCGAACTCGTTCAACGCCATCGACAAGGCCTCGCGCGTCGTCAGGTCGAGGTGGTTCGTCGGCTCGTCGAGCAGCAGCAGGTTCGGGCGTTGCCAGACCAGCATCGCGAGCACCAGGCGCGCCTTCTCGCCGCCCGACAGGGTGCCCACCGGCTGCGTGACCATCTCGCCGACGAAACGGAACGAGCCGAGGAAGTCGCGCAACTCCTGCTCGCGCCCGGCCGGGCCCTTGTCGCGCGCGAGGCGGATCATGTGCATCAGCGCACCGTCGTCGAGCGAGAGCACGTCGAGTTCCTGCTGCGCGAAGTAGCCGATGGCCAGGCCCTTGCCTTCGGTGATGTCGCCGGCCAGGCGCGGCAGATCGCCGACGATGGTCTTGACCAGCGTCGACTTGCCCTGGCCGTTGGCGCCCAGGATGCCGATGCGCTGGCCCGCGAGCACCGAGCGGTTGATGCCCTCGATGATGCGCGTCTCGCGCCCGTCTTCCGTGCGGTAGCCGCAGGCGACCATCGAGAACGCGAGCATCGGGTTCGGCAGGTTCAGCGGCTCGCGGAATTCGAACTGGAAGTCGGCGCTGGTCAGCACCGGGCCGAGCTTCTCCATGCGCGCGAGCGCTTTCACCCGGCTCTGCGCCTGCTTGGCCTTGCTGGCCTTGGCCTTGAAGCGGTCGATGAACTTCTGCAGGTGCGCGATGCGTTCCTGCTGCTTGGCATAGCCGGCCGCGGCCTGCACGAGGCGCTCGGCGCGCATCTCCTCGAACGCGGTGTAGTTGCCGGTGTAGCGCGTCAGCTTGGTCGCGTCCAGGTGAAGCGTGACGTTCGTGATCGCGTCGAGGAACTCGCGGTCGTGGCTGATCACGATCATCGTGCCCTCGAAACGCTTCAGCCAGGCCTCGAGCCAGACCAGCGCGTCCAGGTCCAGGTGGTTCGTCGGTTCGTCGAGCAGCATCAGGTCGGCCGGGCACATCAGCGCGCGCGCGAGTTGCAGCCGCATGCGCCAGCCGCCGGAGAAGCTGTTGACGGGCGCATCGAGTTCGGCGGTCTTGAAGCCCAGGCCGAGCAGCATCGCCTGTGCGCGCGGGCGCGCGTCGAAGCCGCCGGCGTCGCTGATCGCGTGGTGCGCGTCGGCCATCGCGTGGCCGTCATCGATCGCCTCGGCCTGCGCAAGCTGCGCCTGCGCTTCCATCAGGCGCGTGTCGCCCTCGAGCACGAAGTCGGTCGCGCCTTGGTCGGTCTCGGGCATCTCCTGCGCGACCTCGCCGATGCGCCAGCGCGGCGGCATGCTCACGTCGCCGGCGTCGGATTGAAGACGGTGCGTCAGCAGCGAGAACAGCGAGGACTTGCCCGCGCCGTTGCGGCCGACCAGGCCGACCTTCTCGCCCGGTTGCAGCACGACGCTGGCCTGGTCGAGCACGAGCTTGACGCCGCGGCGCAGGGAGACTTGGTTCAGTGCGAGCATGAAAGGGAAGCTTGAAGAAGAGGGCGCAGGCTCACGCCCAGCGGTACTTGGCGAGGGACTCGCGCGTCACGAGCAGGACCTGGTCGTCGCCCGCGCTGGTCTCGAGCCACGCGACCTCGAGGCGACGGAACGCGTGCTCGAAGTGACCCCGCTCGTTGCCGATCTCGAGCACCAGCACCGCGTCGATCGTCATGTGCTTCGCGGCCTCGCGCAGGATGGTCCGGATCAGGTCCATGCCGTCGTCGCCGCCGGCCAGCGCCAGCGCCGGCTCGGCACGGTACTCGGCCGGCAGCGCCTGCATGCTCTGCGAGTTCACGTAGGGCGGGTTGCACAGGATCAGGTCGTAGGGTCCGCGCACCGCGGCGAACAGGTCCGACTGCAGCAGCGTGATCCGATTCGCCAGCTTGTGCCGGTCGACGTTGATGCGCGCCACGGCGAGGGCATCTTCGGAGAGGTCGGCCGCGTCGACGACGATCTCCGGGTACGCCATCGCCGCGATCACCGCGAGGCTGCCGTTGCCGGTGCACAGGTCGAGCACCTGGTGCGTGCGGTCCGACAACCAGGCGTCCAGCGCGCCGGTGCCTTCGCCGTCGACGAGCAGCTCGGCGATGAACGAGCGCGGCACGATGGCGCGCTCGTCGACATAGAACGGCACGTTCTGCAGCCAGGCCTCGTGCGTCAGGTAGGCGGCGGGCTGGCGCGTCTCGATGCGCCGCGTGACCAGCGCCTCGGCCTTGGCCAGTTCGTCCGCGGTGAGCTGCTGCTGTGCCCTGGTTTCGAGCGCGTCGAGCTCCATGCCGAGCGCCCACAGCACCAGCCAGGCGGCCTCGTCGAAGGCGTTGCCGGTGCCGTGCCCAAACGAAACGCCCGCCGATTTGAGGCGGGCGCTCTGCGCGGTGATGAGATCGATCAAGGTCATGTCAGCAGGCGTGTCAGCGTGTCGCGGTAGATGTTCTTCAAAGGTTCCAGGCTCGCCACCTCGACCCGTTCGTCGATCTGGTGGATCGTCGCGTTCAGCGGGCCGAACTCGATCACCTGCGGACAGATGCGGGCGATGAAGCGGCCGTCGGAGGTGCCGCCGGTGGTCGAGAGCTCGGTCGCGACGCCGGTCACGTCGCGGATCGCGGCCGCGATCGCCTCGCTCAGCGTGCCCACCGGCGTCAGGAACGGCTCGCCGCCGAGCGTCCAGGCGAGTTCGTATTTTAGGCCGTGGCGGTCGAGCACGGCCTGGACGCGTTGTTTCAGCGCCTGCGGCGTCGATTCGGTCGAGAAGCGGAAGTTGAAGTCGACCAGCGCGTCGCCCGGGATCACGTTGCCGGCGCCGGTGCCGGCATGGAGGTTCGAGACCTGCCAGCTGGTGGGCGGGAAGTAGGCGCTGCCGTCGTCCCAGCGCGTCGCGACCAGTTCTGCCAGCGCCGGCGCGAACGCGTGGATCGGGTTCTGCGCCAGGTGCGGGTAGGCGATGTGGCCCTGTACGCCGATCACGCGCAGCCGGCCCGACAAGGTCCCGCGCCGGCCGTTCTTGATCATGTCGCCCAGGCGCTCGACCGAGGTGGGCTCGCCGACGATGCAGTAGTCGAGCCGCTCGCCGCGGGCCGCGAGCCACTCGCAGACCTTCACCGTGCCGTCCAGCGCCGGGCCTTCCTCGTCGCTGGTCAGCAGGAACGCGACCGAGCCCGGATGCGCAGGCGCCACGGCGACGAATTCCTCGACCGCGACCACCATCGCCGCAATCGAGGTCTTCATGTCGGCGGCGCCGCGACCGAACAACCGGCCGCCTCGGTGCGTCGGCACGAACGGGTCGCTGGTCCAGGCGGCCAGCGGGCCGGTCGGCACGACATCGGTGTGGCCGGCGAAGGCGAGCAGCTTGCCGCCGCTGCCGGCGGCCCCGCGCTTCACGGCCCACAGGTTCGTCACGCGCGCGCCTTCCGGACCGTGCGCCAGCGTGTGGCATTCGAAACCCAGCGGCGCGAGCCGGTCGCGGATCAACGCCTGGCAGCCGCCGTCGTCGGGCGTCACCGAGCGGCGCGAGATCAGCTGTTCGGCGAGCTGCAGCGTGCGCGACATGGCCGGGGCTTCGCGCTCAGAACCGACGCAGGCCCGCCGACGCGGTGGTCGCCGGCTCGGGGCGCACGTCGAGCGTGATCTCGGTGAAACTGGCCTGATCGGCGTCCGGATCCTCGCGCTTGACGGCGACGCGCGAGATCGGCGTCATGTCGTTCTGCAGCCGCCACATCAGGTTGGTCGGCGAATCGGCGAAGGCCAGGCCTTCGTCACGGCTGATCAGGCCGGCGTTGATCATGCGCGCCAGG
>JAYSLR010000084.1:0-9423 GCA_043725365.1 Rhizobacter sp.
GACTTCCTGCGCGACTTCCGTGGCGACACGATCCACCCGTCGACGCTGACGGTGCTGCAGGACCTGGGCCTGCTCGAGGCCTTTCTCGAGCTGCCGCACCAGGAGGTTCGCTAACTGACCGGCGACGTCTACGGCGAGACCGTGACGATCGCCGACTTCACGCACCTGAACGCGCCGCGGCCGTTCATGGTGCTGATCCCGCAATGGGACTTTCTCGACTTCATCGCCCACCAGGCGCGCGTGCTGCCGAACTTCGCGCTGCGCATGGGCGCGAAGGCGCTCGGCGTGATCGAGGAAGGCGATCGCGTGGTCGGCGTGAATGTGCAGACGGCGCAGGGCGGCTACGCGATCCACGCCGATCTGGTGGTCGCCGCCGACGGCCGCCACACCACCCTGCGCGACAGTGCCGGCCTGGCCAGTGAGGACCTGGGCGCGCCGATCGACGTGCTCTGGTTCCGCATGGCGCGCGACGCCGCGCGCGATCCCGCGCGCACCGGTGGCACGATCCGGCCCGGCGCGATGCTGGTCACGCTGAACCGCGACGACTACTGGCAGTGCGCGTTCGTCATCCCCAAGGGCCGGCTGGCGGCGCTGCAGGTGCAGGGCATCGAGGCATTTCGCGGGCGCGTGTGCGCGATCGCGCCCTTCCTGACCGCGGCCTCGGCGACGCTGACGAGCTGGGACGATGTCAAGCTGCTCAGCGTGCAGATCAGCCGCATGCCGCGCTGGTACCGCGACGGGCTGCTGTGCATCGGCGACGCGGCGCATGCGATGTCGCCGATCGGCGGCGTGGGCATCAACCTGGCGATCCAGGACGCCGTGGCCGCATCGAACCTGCTGGCCGAGGCGCTGCGCGAGAGGCATCTGACCACGGCCGATCTCGCTGCCGTGCAGCGCCGCCGCGAATGGCCGGCACGGGTGACGCAGCGTGCTCAGATGGCGGTGCAGAACCGGGTGCTCGCCCCGGTGCTCGCCGGCACCGCCGCACCGACAAGCGTGCCGCTGCCGGTGCGGCTGCAGCAGCGCCTGCCGCTGCTGCGGCGGCTGCCGGCGCGGCTGATCGGCATCGGCGTGCGACCCGAGCGCGTGCTGGGCGCGCCGCATCCGCGCAAGGGTTGAGCCAGCGGCGTCGGGTACGATCCGCGCCGCCTTGCCACGAACGCGCCGGAGAACCCCATGCAAATGATCTGCCTCGACCTCGAAGGCGTGCTCGTGCCCGAGATCTGGATCGAGTTCTCGAAGCGCAGCGGCATTCCGGAACTTGCGCGCACCACGCGCGACGAGCCGGACTACGACAAGCTGATGCAGTTCCGCATCGGACTGCTCGCACAACACAAGCTGCGGCTCGCCGACATCCAGAACGTGATCGCCGGCATGGGGCCGATGGACGGCGCGAAGGCCTTCCTCGACGACCTGCGCGGCCGCTACCAGGTGCTGATCCTGTCGGACACCTTCTACGAGTTCGCCCAACCGCTGATGCGCCAGCTCGCGTGGCCGACGCTGCTGTGCCACCAACTCGAGGTCGATGCCGACGGCTTCGTGCAGCGCCACGTGCTGCGCCAGCCCGACCAGAAGCGGCATGCCGTGAACGCGCTGCGCAGCCTGAACTTCCAGATCATCGCGGCCGGCGATTCGTACAACGACACCGGCATGCTGGGTGCGGCGCACGCCGGCTTCTTCATCCACCCGCCGGAAGCGATCGTCGAGCAGTTCCCGCAGTTCCCGGTGACGCGCAGCTACGACGAACTGACGAGCGCGATCGACAGCGCGGCCGCGCGGCTGCGCGGCTGATCAGCGGTTGCGCCACGCGACCACCGCCATCAGCAGCCCGATCAGCACCGGCTGGTGCAGCATGTAGAAGCTCAGGCTCCAGCGCCCGAGCGTCGCCAGCGGTCCGAGCCACCCGGGCAGCGCGCCGGTCAGCCACGCGCGTCGCCGTCGCAGCACCCACTGCCCGGCGGCCAGGCCCCACCACATCACGCCGATCCAGGGCAGCAGCGGCACGTAGTCCTCGGTGACCGGCTTGTGCGTGATCAGCCCGACCCAGTCGGTCCAGCGCGTGTCGAACCACGCATGCCGGACGAACTGCGGCAGCAGCAGCGCGACCAGCCCGAGCGGCCACAGCCAGCGCCCGGCACCGGCGCTCAGCCGCATCACGATCAGCAGCACCGCGATCGCGTGCAGCACGCCGAAGCTGATGAAGCTGCGCGGGAACATCCACCACGAGCCCGCGCTCACCAGCACGGCGCAGGCCACCACCTGCGCCCAGCGGCGCCAGAAGCGCGGCCACGGCTGGTGCTGGTCGAGCGCGATCGCCTGGCCGGCGCCGGCGCAGAACAGGAACAGGCTGACGATGCAGGCACGCTGCACGGTCCACACCGGGTCGGTGTAGAAGTTCTGCGCGATGAAGCCGAAGTGGTTCAGGTCGAACGAGAAGTGGTACAGCGCCATCCAGACGATCGCCAGGGCGCGCAGCGCATCCAGCCGGTCGAAACGTTGGCGCTCGGGGTGCGGTGCAGGCGTCGCGTCGGTCACGCGGCGACGATAGCGCATGCGGGGCGCGCATGACCTCGCAGGTCATCGGCGATGCGCGCAGCCGGCGCCATCGTGCCGCCGATGAACCCGTCCGCCACCGTGCCCTTCGGCACCCGGCTGCGCGCCTGACGAACCGCCTGGCGGTGGCCTGGCACCGCGCATGGTCAGCCTCGCGCAATGGCGCGCGCACCTGCTCGCGCGGGGACCGGTGCCCCTGCGCCCTAGATCAGCGATGCAGTCTTCGGATGCTCGCGCTTGTAGCGCGCGATCTGTTCCTTCAGGTCGCGGTACTCCTCGCAGCTGATGAAGCAGATCTTGTCGAGCGCCTGCAATTCCTTCTCGGCCATGTCGAGCTTGCCGACCTGCAGATAGGCCTCTCCCAGGTACTCGTGCGCGCCCTTGTGACGCGGGTCGATCTCCAGCGCGCGCGCGTAGTTCTTGAACGAGTTGTCCATGTCGCCCAGCTGGCGATAGGCGTGGCCGATCTCATTCCAGGCATCGGCGCTCTTCGGATTGCGCTGCGTCACCACGCCCATGCGTGCGACGACCTGGCGCCAGTCCTTCGCCTTCGCCGCCGCCAGACCGGCCTGATAGTCGGGATCGGCATTGGCGACACCGGCGGGGTCACCACCGCCGCCACCGCCTCCACCGCCCCCGGCGCTCCAGGTCGGCGCGGTCGCGCAGGCCAGACAGATCGCCAGCGGGGCGCAGAGGATTCGAAACGTGATTGTCATGATGACCTCGATTCAGTGCAGATCGATGCGTCCGTAGACGCCGTGGGTTTGAGCAGACGGGCCGCCGCTGAAGAACAGCGTGTTCGTCGGCTGGCCGTTGATGCCGTTGCCGAACGCCAGGCCCCACAGTCCGTCGATCGCGATCGGCGCGCCGGCGGCATTGTTCAGCGTGCCCATCGACGCGCCTGTGGTCAGGTTGAACGCGTTGATCCTGCCGTCGCCGACATTGCCGACCAGCAGTGCGTTGCTGAGCGGCCCGAAGCCGGACGGCGCCACCGCCAGTCCCCACGGCGCGTTCAGCGGCCCGCCCACGTCGACGAGCCGCTTGAGGAAGTGGCCCGTCGTGTCGAACACGTCGACGATGCCGAGCCCGGCCCCATCGACGTTGTCGTGCGCGGCCGCATCCTGCTTGGCGAACGCCACGTAGATCGAGCCCCCGAGCGCCTGGATGCCAAACGGCGCGTAGCCCGCCGGCAACGTCGGGTCGACGAAACCGCCGGCCGCGACCACCTTCGAGAAGCTGGCGTCGAAGACGTCGACCCGGGCATTGTGAAAATCGGTCGCGTACAGGAAGTTCGCACCACCGCTGCTGGCCAACGCCAGGCCCTTGTAGACCGCGCCGGCAGCCGCACCGTCGAGGACGGTGACCGCGCTGGTGGCGTTCACGCCCGGCGACCAGCCGGATACGGTACCGGCCTGGCCAACGAAGATGAAGATGCTCGCGCCGCTCATGCCGGCCTGGCTGACGACGAAGTCGGCCGTGCCGTTGTAGACGATGCCGGTCGGGCTCGCGGCGCCCGCCGTGCCGGCCGGTATCGAGACGACCAGCGACTGGGCGATGCCGTTGCCGTCGTACAGCGTCGAGGTCGAGGTGCCCTCATTCGCGACCCACACGAAGCCGTTCGGATTGAACGCGATGCCCCAGGCATTCACCAGCCGGGGGTCGACGTTGGCGCTGTTGTACGGGTTGCTGCCGGCGCTGAAATCGCTGACGAGACTCGTGGCGACATAGCTGGTTCCCATGCCGCCGGACGCCGGCCCCGAGCCGCCACCACCGCCGCAGGCGGCCAGCAGGGTGACACCCAGGCCGACGGCCAGCCATCGCCGCCCGATGCAGGACAGGATCATCGCGTGCTCCTCGAAGTTGACGAAGCGAAGCCGATGGATCCACGGCCCGGCTTCGATGAGCGGTGAATGCCGTTCGCGCGGGAAAAGGTTCAACGCGCGCTGTCGACGAGCTCTCAAGCAAATGTGGCTTTGCCGCTTTGCTTGACCCCGGCGGGGGACGGGCGCCGCAAGGCGGCGTCCCTGGGGCGCTCAGAACGATGCCTGCGCACTCAACACGAACGTGCTGCGCCGGGCGCCGTACTCGACGACGTACGGCCCGCCGCGCGTCGCGGTGACCCACGCGAGCTGCACGTCGAGCGCGGCCGCGGCGTCGAACCCGAGCCCGACGCGCAGGTCGGTGCGCGACTTGCGCTCGCCCTCGCCCGCCATGCCGCCCAAGATCATCAGCGCACCGGCGTGGCCGAACGCGCGCAGCCGCGGCATCAACGCCGTGTTCGCGCCGAGCTCGACATAGACCGTCGCCTGTTCGAAGCCGAAATACCGGGGCGCGTAGTAGGCCCGCATGCTCCAGTGCTCGTTCGACACGCCGGCGAAGACTTCGCTGTAGTCGTACCGCGTGCTGCCGATGAAGGTCGAGCTCGTCACACCGAACTCGACACCGAGCCCCGGCGTCACGCGCGTGACGTAGCCGGCGTAACCCAGCACCTGAAGCGCGTGCCGGCCGCGCATGAACTCGACCCGTGTCGCCGCCGCTCCCGCGAACACACCGCTGTCGTCGTCGTAGCTCAGGCTCAGCCGCAGGTCGGGCCGACCATCGCTCAGCGAAACGCCGCGAAACCGGCTGTCGGACTCGATGCCGATGCCGCCACCGAACTGCGCCTGCGCCGCCCCGCTGACGAGCAACCCGCCCGCCCACATCAGGTGGCGAACCCGGGTCGATCGCGTCAGCGCGGTGCGGCGCACGTCACTGGCGAGCGACGGTCGGGGCGTTCGCCGCCAAGCAGTCACAGCTGCAAAGGCCCGCAACACGGCTCAGCGAGGCACACGCGTCGATCCGACCATCAGGCAACAGTACCAGTTCGCGCGTGGCCGTGGCCGTGGCCGCGGCGGCGCGCCCCGCCGCCCCGCGCCGGTCGTGCGCCTCACGCAGAAGCGCGAGCAAACCGGAGACATGCGCGGCCGCGTACGAGGAGCCCGACACCAGTGCCCAGCGCGCGCCGGTCACGGTGGTCGGAATATCGCGCCTGGGCGCGATCACGGCCGCCGGTACCGCCGGCATCGGACGCGCGTCGGCGACCGCCATCACGCCGCGGTGGGAGGCCGGAAACCCTCCGCCGTCGGCGGCGCCGTCGACCGCCGCGACGACGGCGATGCCCTGCCCCAGCGCCACGTCGAGCAGGCGTGCCAGCAGCGGGTCGGGCGGGCCGCTCAGGCTCAGGTTGATCACCTGCGCATCCTGCGTGATGGCGAACTGCAGCGCCCGCGCCAGGCTCAGGCTGCTGCACAGCGTGGACCCGGCGGCCTGCTGCCAGCACGCCCGCAGCGCCAGAAGGCGCGCCTGCGGCGCGACACCGACGATGCCGACGCCGTTGTCGGCCTGCGCGGCGATGATGCCGGCCACCGCGGTGCCGTGCGCCTCGGCAGGGCCGGCGCGGCCGGCGACGAAGTCCTCGCTCAGCTCGATCTGCCGCAGCAGGTCCGGATGCGTGCGTTCGACCCCACTGTCGATCACGGCGACGCGCACCCGCCGACCCGTCACGGACTCGTGAAGTGCGGCAAGGTGCCAGTCACGGGCCACCGGTTGCATCGAGAACAGCGGATCGTCATGCCCCTGCGCGCGGTAGACATTCATCGTCTGCGCCCACGCCACGCGACCATCGCGCGACAGGTCCTGCGCGATCCGGACGGGCGATCGCTCGGGCGGCACCGTCATCACGAAACAGTCGACGCCGATCAAGGGCATCGGCCAGTCGCTGCTCATCGACAAGCCGTGCTCGCGTGCGAGTCGCGCGGCGACCCGGCGGCGCGCCGCGCGACCCGCGACATCGGAATAGCTGCCGGCGTAGTTGCCGTCTGGCCGATAGTGCTGCGGCGGCAGATTCAGCAGCACCAGCACTTGCTGCAACGCCTGCACCTCCGGTGGCGGCGCCTGCGCATCGTCGGCCGCACGCGCCGTGGCCGTTGCCAGCAGTGCGGCGACGATCGCCGCGCACACGCTCCCGGCGACGCGCATCGACGCGCTCATCGCACCGGCCTCGCTTCGAGCGACTCGACGCGCAGCACGGCGGCGTGCCCGCGCAAGCGTTCGATCGCTGCGGCGTGCCGAGCCGGTGCGGTGCTGAGCAGGTAGGCGCCCGTCACCGTCGGACCGTCGACGAGCCGGGCACCGCTGTCGCGCAGTGCCTGGCGAATCTGCAGCTCGCTGGCGTCCGGCCGGAACACGACGACGATGCTCGCGTCGCTCGCGCGGCCGGCACTGCCGAGGGCACGATAGGCGTCGTCGCGCGGCAGCGGGGCGATGACCAGCGCTGCGAGGCCGAGGATGACCGCCGACTGCAGTGCCACGACCCAGCGCCACGCGCCCCACCGGGGCGATGCGGCACGAACCGCCGGCGGCGGCGCGGCGAGCCGAGCGGGCGCCGACGCGGCGTCGCCGCCGATCCGGCCTCGCAACGCGGCCCAGCCACGGTCGGCATCGGCCGCGGTTTCGAAGGCCTCGGCCGATGACGCCGCCTGCGTCGCGGCGTCCCGCAAGCGCCGTTGCCACCCCATGTCGGCCTGGCAACGGGCGCAGGCACCCAGGTGGGCGGCAACGCGCGCCGCTTCGGCGGCCTCCAGCGAGCCGCCGTCATACCAAGGCAGCAGCAACTGAACGGCGTCGTGCTCGTCACCGCCGAGCCTCAGGATTCGTCCGGTCACAGCCAGTCCTCCGCGTCCCCGGCGAGCAGTCCGCGCAACCTGCGGCGGGCGTGGAACATGCGCGTCTTCACCGTGTCGACCGGGCAGTCGACGATCTGGGCGATCTCCCGGTAACCCATGCCGTGGAAATACGTCAGCTCGACGACCGCCCGGTGATCGACCGACAGCGCGTCGAGCGCGCGCACCAGCTGCGCGTTCAACTGCCGCGTCTGCGCCTGCTGCTCGGGGCCGGCGCCGGCCGCGGGTCGCTCATCGAGCGCGTCGTCCGCGACCGCCTCGTCGTAACGACACAGTGCCTTGAGCGCCTTGCGATACGCGATCGCGAAAACCCACGTCGACACCTTGCTGCTGCCGTCGAACCGGCCGGAGCGGTTCCAGACCACCAGCATCGTGTCATTCAGCAGCTCTTCGACAAGGCCGCGCCGGTGCGTCATGCGATCCAGGAAGCGCGCCAGTCGCTGGCGATAGGAACGGTAGAACTGCTCGAACGCGCGCACGTCGCCCGCGACGATGCGATCGATCAGCCGTCGCTGTTCGCGCTCGTCTGCGTCGATCGGCACCGGCCCCGACGCGGCCCGATCGTCTCGACTCTCAAGCATCCACTACTCCCGTTGGAGCGTTGATTCCCTGGTGCGGTGAAAAGGTTCAATCGATGTCGAGAATCGCGCTTCGAATGGTCGCCCGATCGACGCGGCAGGCGTCCCGGCGTCAACCCCTCCAGGCGCGCGCGTTCGCGAACATGCGCGTCCACGGGCTGGGTGCGCCGCGCTCGCCCGAGGTCCAGCTCATCTGCAGGTTGCGGAACACGCGCTCGGCGTGCGGCATCAGCGCCGTGAAACGGCCATCGGGCGTGGTCACCGCCGTCAGGCCGTCGGGGCTGCCGTTCGGGTTGAACGGGTAGGCCTCGGTCGGCGCGCCGAAGTGGTCGACGAAGCGCATCGCACGCCGCACCGTCTTCGGGTCGCCGCGCTGCGAGAAATCGGCGTAGCCCTCGCCGTGCGCCACCGCGACCGGGATGCGGCTGCCGGCCATGCCGGTGAAGAAGATCGACGGGCTCTCGAGCACCTCGACCAGGCTCAGCCGCGCCTCGAACTGCTCGCTTCGGTTGCGCGTGAACTTCGGCCAGGCGGCCGCGCCCGGGATGATGGGCGACAGCGCCGCCATCATCTGGCAGCCGTTGCACACACCGAGCGCGAAGCTGTCGGGGCGCTGGAAGAAGGCCGCGAACTGCTCGGCGAGCAGCGGGTTGAACATCACCGAGCGCGCCCAGCCCTCGCCCGCACCGAGCGTGTCACCGTAGCTGAAGCCACCGCAGGCGACGAAGCCCTGAAACTGGTCGAGGCGCGCGCGCCCGGTCTGCAGGTCGCTCATGTGGACGTCGAAGGTCTCGAAACCGGCGCGGTCCATCGCGTAGCTCATCTCGAGGTGGCTGTTGACGCCCTGCTCACGCAGGATCGCGAGCTTCGGCCGGGTCTTGCCGATGAACGGCGCCGCGACGTCGACGCCGGCATCGAAGCTCAGCGCGACATGCAGGCCCGGATCGTCCGGGCGACCCGCGGCCGCATGTTCGGCGTCGGCACAGTCCGGGTGATCCCGAAGGCGCGCGATGCGCCAGCTCACCTCGTCCCAGGCCTGGTGCAGATCCTGCAGCGGCGCGCTGAAGACCGCCTTCGCATCGCGCCAGACCTCCATCACGCCGCGCTCGTTCGGCTTGCCGATGAAGTGGCTGTGCTTGCTCAGGCCATGCTCGCGCAGGGTCTGCATGACCTCGTTGCGCACCCCGGTCGGGACCTGGATCACGACGCCGAGTTCCTCGCTGAAGAGCGCTCGCAAGGTCAGCTCGACGCGGCGCGCGCCGACCTGCGTGGCCCAGTTCTTCGAGTCGCCGTACTCGGCGCGGCTGTCGCTGATGCCGTCGCCCTCGGTGACGAGCAGGTCGACGTTCAGGCTCAGCCCCAGGTGGCCGGCGAAGGCCATCTCGCAGGCCGTGGCCCACAGGCCGCCGTCGCTGCGGTCGTGGTAAGCGAGGATGCGCCCCTGTTCGCGCAGGCTGTTGATCGCGGCGACCAGCGCCTTCAGCTGCGCCGGCTCGTCCAGGTCCGGCACCGACGTGCCGAACTGGTTCAGCACCTGCGCGAGCATCGAGCCGGCCATGCGGTTCTTGCCG
>JAYSLR010000085.1:0-4718 GCA_043725365.1 Rhizobacter sp.
CCGAAGGCGACGACGAGCCGGCGATCGACGGGCCCGATGTCGCGGAACAAGCCTGAGTCGCAGGATCCGGTGGGGTCGACGACAAGACGACAATGTATATTATGTTAACTTTGTGAAGTGACTGCGAATTGGGCCTCGCCCATTGTTCGCGCTGGTCGGCCGACCGTTTCGGCAATGCCCTGCTTGCCTTCGCCATTCATCGAGGCTCGGCAGCCCCAGCCGCAGGTGCGGTGCGCTTGACCTCGGTTCGAGCTTGCAAGATCTCGAACGTCGCCGCCACATCGTCACCCTTCATCCCTCGCGCCAATGCCTCGCGATAGACGTCGCGACTCGCTTCAAAGAGCGGTGTCGAAGCCCGAACGTCCTGCGCGAAGTCATCAATGATCTGAAGATCCTTTTCGAACACGTCCATGCGCATCGTGGGGTTGGCGTACCGAGCCTCGATCATCAGCGGCCCGCGAAACTCGAATACGCGAGAACTGGCGGGGCCGCCGGCGATCAGGTCGTAGACCAATTGCCGATCCAGACCCGCGCTCGCGGCGAACGACAACGCCTCGGCCGTCGCGACGTTGTGAACGGCCACCAAGTGATTGGTGATCATCTTGAGCTTCATCCCGGTTCCGAACGCACCGACGTACCTGACGTCACGCGCGAAGGACTCGAGAATCGGGCGCACCCGCGAAACGACGGCCTCGGACCCGCTGGCGTAGACAACCAGATCCTTCTGTTCGGCGTGGATCCGCGTGCCGGTCACCGGGGCGTCGACGAGGTGCGCGCCGCGATTCTCGAGCAGCGTTCGCGCCTCTTCCTTGAGTGCCATGGGCAGGGTCCCCATCTCCACGAAGATCTGCTCCGGACGTGAAACGCGTGAACCCGCGTCAGCCTCGACCATGACGGCGCGGAACGCGGCGATGGAACTCAACGCGATCACGACGACACTCGCACGCCCGACGACCTCCGCAGGAGAGGCACACAGGCGACCGCCGGCGTCGACGAATTCCCGGCAGCGCTGCGCCGATACATCGAACCCGGGCACTTCGAACCCGGCATCGATCAGATGCCGGGCGTAATGGCTGCCCATGATCCCCAGCCCGATCACACCGACCGTCTGCCGGCCCGGCGCTCGCGTCGCGGGCCCGGGATGCGAACCCGGCGACATCAGCTTGCAGCCGGACGCTTGTCGCCGGTGTCGGCCACCAGTCCTTGCGACTCGACGCCGTCGATGAGGCAGAGCTCGTCGTTGTCTGAGGTGTCGCCGCTGATGCCGATCGCGCCGATGATCGCGCCGGCGGCGTCGCGGATCAACGCACCGCCGGCCACCGGCACCATGCGCCCGCCGGACATCGCGTTCAGCGCGGTGAAGAAGGCCGGCACCTTGTCGGCCCGGCGTGCCAGTTCGCGCCCGCCGAAGCCCATGCCGAGCGCACCCCAGGCCTTGCCGGTGGCGATCTCGGGCCGCAGCAGGCTCGAACCGTCGGCCCGCTTCAGCACCGTCAGATGGCCCCCGGCGTCGAGGATCGCCACGGTCAGCGGCTGGAATTTCGATTCGCGGCCGCGTGCCAATGCGCGGTCGGCGATGGCGTCGGCCTGGGCCATGGTGATCTGGGTCATCGGGTTGCTCCTCGGGGTCGTGGGGGTCGGGTCAGGATCTCGCGGTGCCGGTCAGCTCTCAACGCACCGCGCCGGCGCGCGCGAGAAAGGACAGTGCCGCTGCGTTGAACGCGTCGGCCTGCTCGATGTTGCCGATGTGGGCGGCGCCGCGCAGCACCAGCAGTTCTGAGCCGGCGAGCCGCTCGTGCATCGCCTGCGCCATCGGCAGCGGAGTCGCCAGGTCGTGCTCGCCGACGACGACCAGCGCCGGGATGTCGAGACTCGGCAGTCGATCGAGCACGTCGAGTTGCGCGATCGCGGCGCAGCAGCCCGCGTAGCCTTCGACCGGCGTCGCCCCGATCATCGCCGCGACGCGGGCCATCACCTCGGGGTGCGCGCTTCGGAAGGCGTCGGTGAACCAGCGGGCGAGCGTGCTCTCGGTCAGGCCGCGCATGCCCTGCGAACGGGCCAGCGCGCTGCGCTCGGCCCACATCGTCGCCGCGTTCGGCGCGCCGCGCGCGGTCGTGTCGGCGAGCACCAGGCTCGTCAGCACGCCGGGATATTTGAGCGCGAAGGTCTGGCCGATCATGCCGCCGAGCGACATGCCGAGCCAGTGGCTGCGGTCGACACCGAGTTCGCGGAACAGGCCGTGCACGTCGTCGGCCAGCCCCTCCAGCGAGTACGGCCCGGGCGGCGCGCTCGAGCGCCCGTGGCCACGCGTGTCGATGCGCAGCACCCTAAAGTGGCGGGTCAGCGCCGGGAGTTGCGCGTCCCACATCGCGTTGCTGGCGGCCAGCGAGTGCGACAGCGTGAGCCACGGGCCCTCGCCATCGATCTGGTAGTGGATGTCGTGGTCGCCGATGCGTGCGTGCATGTGGGTTCCGTGGTGTGGGCTGGAGGCCGGGCGGTGGGCGCGATCGCCTCAGCCGGCCGGTGCGATGGCTTCGTCGTCGGCGCCGTGGACCAGCGCCAGCAGGCGGTCGGGCGACAGCGGCAGATGCCGGCCGCGCACGCCGAGCGCGTGCGCGACGGCGTTGCCGAGCGCGCCGGCGACCGGCCCCGGTGCGAGTTCGCCGGCGCCCAGGCTGGGCTGGTCCGCCCGGTCGACGAGTTCGATGACGACGTCGGGCAGTTCGGCGAACGTCGCGATCGGGTATGCGTCCCAGCCCGACGACACGATGCCGTCCGGGCCCCAGCGCACCGCTTCCTTCAGCGACCAGCTCAGCGCCTGGACGATGCCGCCCTCGATCTGGTTCAGCAGGCCGTCGCGGTGCACGATCGCGCCGGCATCGGCCACCGCCCAGACGCGCTTGACCCGCACCGCCGCGTCGACGACGACCTCGATCACGACCGCGAGGTAGCCGGCGCGGTTCTTGTAGCGCGCGAAGCCGAGGCCGACGCCCTGCCCGTCGCCGCCGGCGGGACGCTCGGCCCAGTTCGCCAGTCGGGCAGCCGTCGTCACGACGTGGCGCGCGCGCTCGTCGGTCAGATGGCGCAGGCGGAATTCGACCGGGTCGGCGCCGGCGAGCACGGCGAGTTCGTCCATGAACGATTCGATCGCGAACACGTTGGCATGCGCGCCGAGCGAGCGCAGCGCCGACACCCGCACCGGCGCCTCGGCGACGAAATGGTGGCGAACCTCGAGCGCCGGCAGCGCGTAGTACGGGATCGCGTTGCGCAGCCCGCCGCCGTTGGGCAGCGGCACATCGGTCGGCGCGGGCCGCGGCCGATCGGGGTCGCAGGCCCAGGCGCCGAGCAGGTGAATGCCGGCCGTCGCGCCGGGCCGGTTCAGGTGGCTGTGGCTCCAGACCTGCGCCTGCCACTGCGTGATCATGCCGTCCGCGTCGAGGCCGGCCGCCAACTCGACGAGGCTGGCCGGGCCCATCGGACTGACCGTCAGCTCGTCGGCCCGCGTCCACTGCACGCGCACCGGGGCGTTCAGCGCCAGCGCCAGGAAAGCGGCATCGAACGCGACGTCGTCGGCGCCGTTGTGGCCGTAGCAGCCCGCGCCCGCGGTGTGGACGATCCGCACGTCGGCCGGCGGCAGCGCGAGCGCTTCGGCGATCTCGGCGCGCAACTGGAAGCTGCCCTGCGTGTGCGACCACACGGTCAGCAAAGCCGCAGCGCCGGGCAGCGCCGCGGCCGGCGCCGCGACCGCGCAGGCCGGGCCGATCGCCGCGTGCGCGATGTACGGCCGCGAGTAGCGCCGGCGCAGGCCGTGCACCGTGGCCGCCGGATCGGCCGCCCCGCAGGCATGGGCCACCGTCGTTGTCGCCGGCAGGCAGGTCAGCACGGCTTCGGTGTCACCGCATGGCGGCAGCTCCGGCAGCTCCCAGTCGATCGAGGGCCGCGCGGCGTCGACGGCCGCGACGAGGCGCGCTTCGTCCGGCCCGACGAGCGCGAGAAAGTCGCCCCGCTGCACCAGTGTCTGCACGCCGGCCAGCGCACGCAGCGCCGGCGCGTCGACGCGGCGCGGCCGAGCGGCCGGATGCGGCCCGCGCAGCACGCGTGCGTGCAGCATGCCGTCGAGCACGAGGTCGTGAACGAAGCCGCCGCCGCTCAGCTTTTGTGGCAGGTCGGCGCGCGCGAACGCGGCATCGTCGGCGACCGAGGCGACGGCGTCGATGCCGTCGTCGCCCAGCGGTTCGTCGAGGCGCTGGTTCACGCAGTCGAGCTCGCGCGACAGTTCCAGGTAGCTGGTGCGAGGCGCATCGGGCGCGCTCGAGAACCAGCCGCCGGCGACGCGCAGCGTGCCCTGCACTCCACCCGACCGGCGCGCGGCAACGCCGGCACACAGCCGCCGCAGCACGGTGCACGCGTGCCGCAGCGCGGCGCCGCCGACCTCGATCGACTGGCTGCCCGAGGTGTAGCCCTCGTTCGGGCTCGCGCGCGTGTCGCCGGCGACCAGGTTCAGCTGCCCGGGATCGACGCCCAGGGTGCAGCAGGCGATCTTGATCAGTGCGGTGGCGATGCCCTGCCCGAGTTCGACCTTGCCGCTGAACACATCGAAGCGGCCGTCGTCGCGCACGCGGATCCAGTCGCCCAGCCGCGGATTCGCGCGGATGCTGGCGGGCAGGTCGGGCAGCGTCATCGCATCAGCCCCGCGCGGCCAGGGCCTGGATGGCGCG
>JAYSLR010000086.1:0-1615 GCA_043725365.1 Rhizobacter sp.
CGGCGCTCGGCGTGTCGACCGCTGCCGAGCGCCGCCGCGCCGAGTTGCTCGCCTTCGTGCAGCTGCTGGCCGTGCCGCGCCTGACCTTTCTGCGCCGCCGTGTCGACGGCAACGACCCGCTGGCCGACAGCCCGCTGATCGAGCGTCTGTCGCTGGCGCTCGCGGCGCGGGGCCGCAGCCTCGCCGCGTGGCGTGATCCGCGCCGCGAGGTCGAGATCGCGCCGACGCCGATCCGCAGGGGTGCGCCGGCCGCGGCGGCGCTGCTGCCCACGCGATTGTCCGCGAGCGCCTGCGAGGCGCTGCGCGCCTGCCCCTACCGTTTCTTCGCGCTCAACATGCTGCGCCTGCGCGAGGACGACGAACTCGAGCGCGATGTCGAGAAGCGCGACTACGGCACCTGGCTGCACGCGCTGCTGTTCGAGTTCCACCGCACGCGCGAGGCGCCGCCCGACGCTGCGGTCGAGGTCGAGCGCCTGCTCTCGCTGGCGCGCGAGACCCAGGCGGCGCAGGGCATCGTCGACGCCGACTTCCTGCCGTTTGCCGCGTCGTTCGAGAGCTTCGCGCCGCGCTACATCGACTGGCTGCACGGGCGCGATGCCGACGGTGTGCGCTGGCTCGCCGGCGAGGACGAGGTCGCGTTGCCGCTCGCGGGCCTGGAGGGGATCGAGCTGAACGGCATCATCGACCGCATCGACGAGCGCCGCGTCGGCCGTCAGCCGGCGATCGAGCTGATCGACTACAAGACCGGCAGCGCCGCCGGGCTGCGCGACAAGGTCCGGCAGCCGCTCGAGGACACCCAGCTCGCGTTCTACGCCGCGCTGATGCGCGGTCGCACGGAACTGCCGCTGACGGCACGCTACCTCGCGCTCGACGGCAGCAAGGGGCTCGAGGAGATCGAGCACCGGGATGTGGAAGGCAGCGCCGCGGCGCTGGTGGCGGGCCTGAGCGACGACCTGCGGCGCCTGCAGGCGGGCGCCGGGCTGCCGGCGCTCGGCGTCGGCGCGACCTGCGAGCACTGCGCCGCGCGCGGCATCTGCCGACGCGATCACTGGGCCGACGCGCCGACGGCGGGCGTGCCATGACGGTCGCCGCCTACCTCGCCGATGGCCGCCCGGTGGCGCGCGAGGCGTTCTATGCGCTGGCCTGCGACCCGCAGCGCAGCGTCGTCGTCGAGGCCTGTGCCGGCGCCGGCAAGACCTGGATGCTGGTGTCGCGCATCCTGCGTGCGCTGCTCGACGGCGCGCTGCCGCACGAGATCCTGGCGATCACCTTCACGCGCAAGGCCGCCGGCGAGATGCGCGAGCGGCTCAACGACTGGCTGCGCGAGTTCGGCGCGCCGGGGGTGTCGGACGCGACGCGCGTCGAGGCGCTCGTGGCACGCGGCGTGCCGGCCGCCGCCGCGGCGCAACTCGCGCCGCAGCTGGCCACGTTGCACGAGCGCGTGCTGCGCGCCGGCCGGCCGGTCGAGATCCGCACCTTCCACGCCTGGTTCTCGCAGCTGCTGCGTGCCGCGCCGCTGGAGCTGCTGAACGAGCTCGGCCTGCAGCCCGACATGGACCTGATCGAAGACCTCGAGGATCACCGCGCAGAGGTCTTCCGGCGTTTTCACGCCGCG
>JAYSLR010000087.1:0-2425 GCA_043725365.1 Rhizobacter sp.
GCGCTGCTTCATCAGCGCCGCCATGCGGATCGCGTTGCGCGAGTAGTCGCTGAAGGTCAGGAAGGTGCCGCCGTACGGGATCAGCCCGCCGTGCAGCGCGATGCCGTTCATGATCGCGGCCATGCCGAACTCGCGCACGCCGTAGTTGATGTGGCGCCCGCCGTTCGACGAGCCGTCGGCCTCGAGCCGGAACGGCGCGGTGCTGCTAGTGTTGGTGAGGTTCGAGCCGGTCAGGTCGGCGCTGCCGCCGAGCAGCTCGGGCAGCGCCTTCGTGAAGGCCTCGAGCGCGAGCTGGCTGGCCTTGCGGCTGGCCACGGTCTCGGCCTTGGTGTGCGCCGCCACCGCGGCGTCGACCGCGGTCTGGGCCCAGCTCTTGGGCAGCTCGTTGTCGGTGCGGCGCACGAACTCGACCGCGAGTTCGGGGTAGGCCTTGGCGTAGGCGGCGAAGACATCGACCCACTTCGACTCGTCGGCCAGGCCCTGGCGGCGTGCGTCCCACAGCGTGTACGCCTCTTCGGGGATCACGAACGGCAACGGGGTCCAGCCGAGCGCGGCGCGCGTGAGCTGGATCTCCTCGGCGCCGAGCGCCTCGCCGTGCGCCTTCGCGGTGCCGGCGCGGTTCGGCGAGCCCTGGCCGATCGTGGTCTTGCAGCAGATCAGCGTCGGCAGGCCGCCGCCGGGGCCCGTGCCGCTGCCTTGCGCGATGGCCTGCCTGATCGCCGCGTCGACCGCGTCGGCGTCGTGGCCGTCGACATCGGCGATCACGTTCCAGCCGTAGGCACGGAAACGCTCCGGCGTGTTGTCGACGAACCAGGGCTTCACCTGGCCGTCGATCGAGATGCCGTTGTCGTCGTACAGCGCGATCAGCTTGCCGAGCTTCCAGGCCGCGGCCAGCGCGCTGGCCTCGTGGCTGATGCCTTCCATCATGCAGCCGTCGCCGAGAAACACGTAGGTGTGGTGGTCGACGATCGCGTGACCGTCGCGGTTGAATTCCGTGCTCAGCAGCTTCTCGGCCAGCGCCATGCCGACCGCGTTCGCCAGGCCCTGGCCGAGCGGGCCGGTCGTGGTCTCGACGCCCGGCGTCAGGCCGTGCTCCGGGTGGCCCGGCGTCTTGCTGCCGAGCTGGCGGAAGTTGCGCAGCTCGCTCATTGGAAGGTCGTAGCCTGTCAGGTGCAGCAGCGCGTACAGGATCATCGACGCGTGCCCGTTGCTCAGCACGAAACGGTCGCGGTTCGTCCACTGCGGGTTGCCGGGGTTGTGGCGCAGGTGACGGCCCCACAGCGCGACGGCCATGTCGGCCATGCCCATCGGCGCGCCCGGGTGGCCGGAATTGGCCTGCTGCACCGCGTCCATCGCCAGCGCGCGGATCGAGTTGGCCATCAGGGTCGCGTTCGTGGAATCGGGGGTGGTGGCCATGCGGGTCCGGTGCGGTGGGCGGAAAACCCGACATTTTAGGGGCGACCGTCCGGCACGCCGGCGCGCCCCGGGATGGGCCGGATAATTCGCGCGATGCACGGACTGCACCTGACCGCCGACCTGCACGACTGCCCGGTCGCGCGCCCCGTCATGACCGAGCCCGTCGCGCTGCGTGCGGTCTGCCTCGCCGCGGTGCGCGCGGCCGGGCTGCAGCCGGTCGGCGAACTGTTCCATCGCTTCGCGCCGGCTCAGGGCGCAAGGGTCGAGGTGCCCGTGGGCATCACCGGCGTCGTGCTGCTCGCCGAATCGCACCTCGCGGTGCACACCTGGCCCGAACTCGCCGCGGTGACGCTCGATGTCTACGTCTGCAACCTCGGCACCGACAACTCGGCGCGCGCCCACGCGCTGCTGGAATCTCTGATCCAGGCGTTCGAGCCGAAGCGCGTCGAGCGCCATGCGCTGAACCGCGGCGAGGTGCGTTCGCGATGAAGGCGATCATCCTCGCGGCCGGGCGCGGCGAACGCATGCGGCCGCTGACCGACCACACGCCCAAGCCGCTGCTGCCGGTGCACGGCAAGCCGCTGATCGAGTGGCATCTCGAGGCGCTGGCGCGCGCCGGCGTGCGCGAGATCGTCGTCAACACCGCATGGCTGGAGGAGCGCATCGTCGCGGCGCTCGGCGACGGTTCCCGCTTCGGCGTCTCGATCCGCTACTCGATGGAAGGGCGCGATCACGGCGGCGCACTCGAGACCGCCGGCGGCATCGCGACCGCGCTGCCGTGGCTGATCGACCAGGCCGACGATCCGTTCTGGGTCGTCTCGGGCGACATCCACGCGCCGGCGTTCGGCTTCGACGCCGCCGCGGCGCAGCGTTTCGCCGCGGGCGACGCGCAGGCGCACCTGTGGCTGGCGCCGAACCCGCCGTACCACCCGAAGGGCGATTTCGGTCTGGATGCCGACGGCTTCGGCCTTGCCGACGGCCCGGGCCCCGATGGCCGCACCTGGACCTA
>JAYSLR010000088.1:0-1652 GCA_043725365.1 Rhizobacter sp.
GCGAACTGCCCGCGAACCTGGCCGATTCGGTCCAGGCGCGCCGCGCCGATTCGGCGCCGCCACTGCCGACCACGCTGCGTGCGGCGGTCCATGCGATGAGCATCGAGATGCTCAGCCTGCTGCGCCTGGCCGAGCACGGCGGCGACGAGCCGCGCCTCGATCTGGCCGGGCAGGCGCGCGACTGGCCGCGCTTTCGCACGTCGATGCGCTGGCCGATCGCGCCGCTGAAGCGCGCGATGAGCGGGCACTCGCCGGTGCTGCGCTATGCGCTGCGCGTGGCCATCGCGCTGGGCGTGGGCTACGCGGTGGGCCTGCACCTGCCGTGGGCCGCGCACCCGCACTGGATCCTGCTGACGATCGCGGTCGTGATGCGCACGAACATCGCGCAGACGCTGGAGCGCCGCAATGCGCGCCTGGTGGGAACGCTGATCGGCTGCGTGCTCGTGACCGCGCTGCTGAGCCTGCACCCGAGCGTGCCGCTGCAGTTCCTGCTGCTGGCGCTCGGCGCCGGCATCGCGCACGGCTTCGCGCAGGTGCGCTACCTGGTCGCGGCCACGGCGGCGACCGTGCTCGCGCTGATCCAGGGCCACCTGCTGCACACCGCAGGCGAGTCCGCGCTGCTCGAGCGCCTGGCCGACACGCTGATCGGCACCGCGCTCGCCTGGGCCTTCAGCTACGTGCTGCCGGCCTGGGAGCGACGCCAGCTGCCGGCGCTGCTGAAGCGGCTGCGCGTGGCGCAGCTGCGCCACGCGCGGGTCGCGCTCGGCAACGCCGAGCTCGCCACCGCGAACGCCGACTGGCGACTGGCCCGCCGCGAGGTGCACGAGAGTCTCGCGGCGATCGCGATCGCGGCGCAGCGCGCGCAGGCCGAACCGCTTGCCGTGCAACCGCCGCTCGACCTGCTCGAGCGCGTGCAATTGCGCAGCTACCGGCTGCTGGCGCAGCTCGGCGGCGTGCGCAGCTGGCGCGAACAACCGCAGGCACTGCCCGCGCCGCAGGTCGAGGCGCTGCTCGCAAGCCACCTCGTGCTGATCGACGCGGCGCTGCAGGCCACGGACGCTGCCGCGGCGGTGAACACCGCGCCGGTCGAGGCGCGCACCGAGACCATCGGCGCGCACGAGGAGGCCGACCGGCTGCACCAGCGTCTGCGCGATGCCGCCGACGAGGCGCGCGCGCTGGGGGCCGACCTCGCCGCGGCGCAGGCGTGGGAGGCCGCGCGGCTGCAGGACAAGCAACGCTGATCCGGGTGAGCGCCGGCAGGCGGCGCGACGCCGATGGCCGGACCGGCGGTGGATCGGGTCGGCGCGCGTCGGTCGGCGACAATGCGCGGGCCCGCCACCGGGTGCCTCGGCGTCTGCAGCACGCCCCTTGCCCGCGCCCGCCTCATGCCGTCAGTTCCCACCCTCTCGACCGGCCACACGCCGATGATGGCGCATCATCCGCGCTAGGCCTGGAAACCCGCATGGATACTGTGATCTGTCTATAAATTCAAAAACTTGGCGGCAACCTGGCCATGAAATTGGCAGCTCGATAGACCATTTTTCCCTCGAGAACTGTTGGCGCCGACCGAAAACTGAGCCACTTATGAGGGCTGTGCCGATCGAATAGTGAGCCAGGTGTTCAACCTACCCTGAGGTGGCTTATCCACAGGC
>JAYSLR010000089.1:0-3354 GCA_043725365.1 Rhizobacter sp.
CGGGCGACAACGCGGTGGTCATTGCGATGGCGGCGCGCTCGCTGCCGCCGCACCAGCAGAAGAAGGCCATCTTCTGGGGCAGCGCCGCGGCGATCGTGATGCGGATCATCCTGACCGTGATCGCGGTCGAGATGCTGAAGTGGCCGTACCTGAAGATCGTCGGCGCGCTGCTGCTGCTGTACATCGGCATCTCGCTGCTCAGCGAGGACGACGGCGGCGCGGGCCACGCCCGGGAGATCGGCGGCATGGCCGCGGCGATCCGCACCATCCTCGTTGCCGACCTGGTGATGAGCCTGGACAACGTGCTCGCCGTCGCCGCCGCGGCCAAGGGCAACACGCCGCTGCTGATCATCGGCCTGGCGGTCAGCATCCCGCTGATCATCTTCGGCAGCACCTTGCTGCTGAAGGTCATGGAGCGATTCCCGGTCATCATCACGCTCGGCGCCGCGCTGCTGGGCTTCCTCGCCGGCGAGATGCTGCTGACCGACCCCGCGGTGGCCGGGCGCTTCGGCGTGCAGTCCGAGACGGCGATCGACATCGCCGGTGCGATCGGCGCCGCGATCGTCGTCGCGACCGGGCTGTGGATGCAACGGCGCGCGCGCCACAAGACCCCGGCTTGACACGGGGCAGCAGCCGCTGTCCTAATCGGGCTTCCGAAGGGGAGTAGCTCGACTCTCGCCGGCCTACGCCGCGCGGGTGTTTCGCCAAGCCGTCAGTACGAAGCGGGGTCCACGACCTGCTTCCGGTTTGCCGGGCCATAACAGTCACTCCATGCCGAGCAAGACCTTCGATGCGGGCCGCACGCAGATGCTGTGGCAGCCCCGCATCGTTCGTCGTGCAATGCTCATGGAGACCTCATGGAACTGTTCTCTGCCGCCTGGCTGTCCGCGCTGCTGGCCATTGTCCTGATCGATCTGGTCCTGGCCGGCGACAACGCCATCGTCATCGCGCTGGCCGCGCGCAGGCTGCCGGCCCATCTGCAAACCAAGGCCATCGTCTGGGGCACCGTCGGCGCGATCGTCGTGCGCAGCGTCATGACTATCGGCGTGGTCTGGCTGCTGAAAATACCCGGCCTGATGCTGGTCGGCGGCCTCGGCCTGGTCTGGATCGCCTACAGACTGCTCGCGCCGGACCACGGCGGCCCGGCGCACGCGCCGACCGCCACGACCTTCTGGGGCGCGATGAAGACGATCGTGATCGCCGACGCGCTGATGGGCGTGGATAACGTGCTCGGCGTTGCCGGGGCCGCGAAGGGCAGCTTCGACCTGGTCGTGATCGGCCTGTTGATCAGCGTGCCGATCGTCGTCTGGGGCAGCACGCTGGTGCTGAAGCTGGTCGAGCGCTTCGCGATCATCACCTACCTCGGCGCGGGTGTGCTCGCCTACACCGCGGCCCACATGATCGTCAGCGAACCGTTGCTCGACGAACTCTTCGACCCCAGCGTCGCGATGCGCGTCGCCGCGCATGCGCTGCTGATCGCCGGCGTGCTCGGCGCCGGCTGGTGGGCGACGCGCCGCGCCGGCGGCGCTCGCACGCCGCACACGATCTGACGCCGCTGCCCTTCACCCCAGGAGAAGCTCGATGGAAACGATTGCCGTGTTCGTCAACGACGTGGCCGCCGCGCGCCACATCCTGCAGCCGATGCTGCGCGGCGCCGCGCCGGCGCGCTGGGTGCTGGTCGCCTGCCCGCCGGTGTTGACGCGCCACATCGGGCGCTGGGTCTCGCACAGCGCGCGCCGCCAGTGGCGTGAGCGCTGGGCCGCCGAGCTGTTCGCCGCGCTCGCACCGGAGATCGGGGCGGCGGCCGGCGGCGCGCCCGAACGGGTGGTCGCGAGCCGGCCGCTGCTCGAAGTGTCGGCGCGGCTGGCGGCGCGCTGGCCGCTGCTGCGCCTGCTCGACGCGCGCCAGCCGCGCATCGGCCGCGTCGTCGTGCCGATCAGCGCCGGCCAGCCCGAACCCGCGGCGACCCGCTGGGCCGCGCCGGCCGCCGCGACCGCGGGCCTGTCGGTGATGCTGACGCTGGCCGACTGACGCCCGGGCCACGGCGCGGCGCGGCGGGCCTGTGCTAACGTGCCTGCGCAATGAGCAGGCACCCCGCACCCCGCATCCGCGCCAAGGCGCGGCGGTCGCGC
The DNA here is from genome assembly GCA_043725365.1 of Rhizobacter sp. Lineage (GTDB taxonomy): Bacteria > Pseudomonadota > Gammaproteobacteria > Burkholderiales > Burkholderiaceae_C > LMDS01. Next base: position 2,133 of record JAYSLR010000089.1, read on the forward strand.
TGATGCTCGCGGCGCTCGGCCCGGCGGGCTGGCTGGCGCTGGCACTGTGCGTCGGCGCGGTCTTCCTGCTCGGTTGGCTCATCGGATCGCGCCGCCGGCCACGCGCCGAACCGCCACGCGTCGAACCGGCGCCTGCAGCGGCGCCGGTCGCGGCCGTGGCCGAGGGCGGCCAGCCGACGCGCCCGCCTGCGCGCACGACGCTCGGCCGCTACCGCATCGAGCGCGAGCTTGGCCGCGGCTCGATGGGCGCCGTCTACCTCGGGCACGACCCGCAGATCGGCCGCCGCGTCGCGATCAAGACGATGGCGCTGAGCCGCGAATTCGAAGGCAGCGAGCTGGCCGAGGCGCGCGCGCGCTTCTTCCGCGAGGCCGAGATGGCCGGGCGTCTGCAGCACCCCGACACCGTGACGATCTTCGACGCCAGCGAGGACCAGGGCCTGGCCTTCATCGCGATGGAGTACGTCGACGGCCACGACCTGCTGCGCTACACGCTGCCGGGCCGATTGCTGCCGGTGCCGGTGGTGCTGCGCACGCTGGCGCGGGTGGCGCGCGCGCTGGCGCATGCGCACACGCAGGGCGTCGTGCACCGCGACGTGAAACCCGCGAACGTGATGATCGACCCGGCCACCGACAGCGTGAAGGTCACCGATTTCGGCATCGCCCGCATCACCGACGCCTGCCGCACCCGGACCGGCCTGGTGCTGGGCACGCCCTCGTTCATGTCGCCCGAGCAGATGGCCGGGCGCCGCGTCGACGGCCGCACCGACCTGTACTCGCTCGGCGTGATGCTGTTCCAGCTGCTGACCGGCGCGCTGCCGCACCGCTCCGAGTCGATGGCCGAGCTGATGAACCGCATCGTCAACGACACCGCGCCCGACGTGCGCACGCTGCGCCCGGAGCTGCCGGAGGCGCTGGCCAACGTCGTCGCGCTGGCGCTCGAGAAACGCGTCGAGCTGCGCTATGCCGACGGCGGGCAGATGGCCGACGACCTGCTCGAGGTGGCGCGGCTGATGGACGCCGCGCCTGCGCCGGCAGGGCCTTCGGCGGGGGCCGCCGAGCCCCCGCGAACCGGCGGATTCGAGGCCACGGCGGAATTTTCGCGCGGCGATCCGAGGCACAATGCCGACCACTGATCAGGGTCCCTCATGCCCGCAAACGCCCCGTCCATGACACTCGAGTTCTTCAGCGCCACCGACACCGGGCGGGCGCGCAACAACAACGA
>JAYSLR010000090.1:0-4573 GCA_043725365.1 Rhizobacter sp.
GCCGCTCGGGTCGGTGTGGGCGTTGTATTCCTCGAAGCAGTTGCGGATGTACTCGGTCTCGCCCTCGACCGTGACCCACACGCCCATGCGGATGTCGTACGGGATCTGCCGGCCGTTCGCCTCGAGCGACGAGATCACCTCGACCATGCCCTTGCGCTCGAGCACGCCGCCTTCGCTGATCGGCCGCGTCACGAACGGGATGTCCTCGACGCTCGCCGGCGGATACAGCAGGCCGTTGCTCGGCACCGTCAGGCCGGTCGCGTTCGCGACCGCGGTCGACTCGATCGACGGCTTCGAGCCGTCGAGAAAACTGTTGAACATCTTCGGATTCAGCCCGCCGCGCGCGGCCTGCTCGGGCGTCAGGCCGTAGTGGCCCCAGACCGTCTCCGGCGTCGACTCGCTGAAGTGCGGCAGCCACTTGTGGCCGCGCCCGGCGGCGACGACCGGGAAGCCGCAGGTGCGGGCCCAGTCGACCAGATCGCAGATCAGCGCCGGCTGGTCGCCGAACGCGAGCGAGTAGATCACGCCGGCCTCGGCGGCGCGGCGCGCCAGCAACGGGCCGCAGAACGCGTCGGCCTCGACCGTGACGTTGACGACGTGCTTGGCGGAAGCGAACGCGGCCAGACAGTGCTCGACCGCGGCGATGGGCGAGCCAGTGCACTCGACGATCACGTCGATCGCCGGGTCGGCGACGAGCGCGCGCCAGTCGTCGCCGAGGTGTGTCGCGCCGGTGGTCAGTGCCTCGGCCAGGCTGGCGGCACGCGTGCGCTCGTCGCTCCAGCCGACCCGTGCGAGGTTCGCACGCGCCGCGTCGGGCACCAGGTCGGCGATGCCGACCAGGTGCACGCCGGGCGTGCGCGGCACCTGCGCGAGGTACATCGAACCGAACTTGCCGGCGCCGATCAGGCCGATGCGGATCGGCCGGCCTTCGGCGGCGCGGCGTTGAAGCTGGGCGTGCAGGCTCATTCTGTGGGCGCGCTCAGGCGGCGAGCTTCACGGCGGCGTCGGGCGAGGTCTGCAGCGCGCTCGCCGGCACGCCGTCCTTCCATGGCAGCGCAACCGGGTAAGGCTTCAGCAGGCAGTCGTCGGGCAGGCACTCGATCGGCGTGAAATCGCGGTGCGCGATGAACTCGGGACGCTTGAAGCGTCGGATGTGGTTGCTGACCGCGCACAGGCTCAGGTACACGCTGACCCGGTTGTACGGCGACAGGTTCGAGCCCGACGCATGCACGAGGCAGCTGTGGAACAGGATCATCGAGCCGGCCGGGCCTTTCGGCGAGACGATGCCGCCCGGCACGTAGCGGCCCTCGGCGTCGAAGCGGCCCTTGCCGCCGGCGCGCTCGACGAGTTGCGTGATGAGTGCGTTGTCCACCGTCCACAGCGGATAGCTCGTCGTCGTCAGGTCGTGTTTCGCATCGACGACCCCGCGTCTGTGGCTGCCCGGGATGAACATCAGCGGGCCGTTGAAATCGGTCACGTCGTCGAGGAAGATCGCGACGTTCATCGCGCGTTCGGTCGGCATCGCGTCGTCGTTGAGCCAGGTGCCGTAGTCCTGGTGCCATTGCCAGACGTCGCCCTCGAAGGCCATCTTGCCGTTGATCTTGAACTGGTGCATGTACAGCGCCTCGCCGAGCAGCTCCTGCACCGGCTCGACCATGCGCGGGTGGCGCGCGAGCCTCGCGAACGGCTCGCTGTACAGGTGTGCGGCGAAGTTCGTGCGCACCGCGTCCTTGCCTTTCTCGCGCACGTTGTAGGCCTCGCGGCGGCTGTAGAGCTGCGGCACTTCGGCGGTCAGCGTGCGGGTCTCGTCGGCGCTGAACAGGCCGGGGAAGAACAGGTAGCCGTCGCGCTCGAATTGTTCGTGCTGGGCTGCGGTGAGTTTCATGGGGCGTGGCCTTTCAGTGCGGGCTTCAGGACATCGGACAGCCGGGCGCGCAGGTTCTCGCTCGCCTGGCGGCCATGTTGTTCGACGAGGGCGGTCGCGCGCTTCGCATCGCCCGCGGCGATCGCGGCGGCGATGCCCGCGTGCTCGTCCCAGATCGTGTCGCGCTGCGGCGACGCTTGCAGCACCGCGCCCATCACGCGCCGCAGGTGGACCCAGTGCAGCTGCGCGCTCTGCGCGATCAGCGGGTTGCCGGAGGCGGCGTAGATCGCGTTGTGGAACGCGATGTCGGCCTCGATCATCGCCTTGATGTGGCGGCCGCGCGCCACGCGCCGGCCGTGCTCGACGAGGCGCGGGTCGATCACCGCGCGGCGCCCCGCGGCGAGGCGCGCGGCGAGGGCGTCGAGTGCGCCACGCACCTCGTAGACGCGGCCGATCCACTCGGTGGCCAGCGGCGCGACCAGCAGGCCGCGGCCGGGCGCATCGAGCAGCAGGCCGTCCTTCTTCAGCAGCCGCAGCGCCTGCAGTACCGGCTGGCGCGAGACCGCGAGGCGCTCGGCCAGGTCTTCCTGGGTGACGCGCGCACCGGGCGCGAGCGAGCCGTCGCTGATCGCGTCGAGCAGCGCGCGGTAGACCTGGTCGACGAGGTCGGGCGCGGCCTGGAGTTTGACGAGCTGGGCGGTCATCGGTGGATGCTGAATTCTGTATACAGCGTAGCCGGGCGAAGGGTTCATCACCAGCGGAGAAACCCCGAAACCCTGATGACGATGCGGTCGTCAGGCTGCGGTGCGGCCGACGCCGAAGGCCCAGGCCAGCGCCGAGAAGCTCGCGAACGCGAGCACGGTCGAGGCCATGATGATTCTCGTCACACGGCCGTTGTCGGCGCCGTAGCGTTCCGCCAGCACCGAGACGTTGCTCGCGCTCGGCAGCGCCGCGACCAGTGTCAGCACCATCAGCCCGAAACGCGGCACCGGCGCGCCCAGCGCCGCGGCCGCCGTGCCGAGGCCGAACACCAGCGCCGGGTGCAGCACCAGCTTCAGCAGCGCCACCGGCAGGTAGCGGCCGACCGGCGTGCGCGAGTGCGCGTGGCGGCCGGCGCGCGACAGCACCGAGCCGATCGTGAAGAGGGCCACCGGCGTGGCCGAGTCGCCGAGCATGCGCACGATCTGCGCGATCGGCCCCGGCAGCTCGCGGTCGAACGCCGCGAACAGCGCGCCGATCACGATCGCCCACGGCAGCGGGTTCGTCAGCGCGCCGCGCAGCGACAGCAGCGCCGCGGCGAGCACGCCGCGGTCGCCATCGGCGCCGCCGCGGTGCGTGCTCGCCTGCGCCAGCGCCAGGCACAGCGTGCTCGTGAGGATCAGGTCGACCAGGATCGCGCCGATCACCGGGCCGGCGGCGTTGTCGCCGAGCAGCGCCACCAGCAGCGGCACGCCCATGAAGCCGGTATTCGGGAAGGCGGCGACCAGCGCGCCGAACGATGCATCGTTCCAGCCGATGCGGCGGTTCATGCTGGCCGCGACCACCGAGCCGACCAGCACCAGGGCGCAGACCAGGTACACCGCGATCGCCGCGCCATCGAGCAGCTGCGCGATCGGCGTCGAAGCGCCGAAGCGGAACAACATGCAAGGCAGTGCGAAAAACAGCACGAAGCTGTTCAGCCCGGGAATTGCCTCGAGCGGCAGCATCCTGCGCCGGGCAGCCATGTACCCGCACAGCACCAGCGCGAAAAACGGAAACGTGACCAGCAGGACGGCGAGCACGGAGGGTATTGTCGCGGGTGGGGGGAAGGACGCGACCAGTGCGGTGCAATAGACAACGAGCGAGGTTTAACATCCACTGCCCCAACATCAAAGGAGACTGCAGATGCCAACAGGAACCGTCCGACTGCAGCGCGTGCTGCGCGCACCGCCCGAGCGCGTCTATCGCGCATTTCTGGACGCCGACGCCATGGCGAAGTGGCTGCCACCGCACGGCTTCACCTGCAGGGTGCACCAGATGGACGCCAGGGTGGGCGGGACATTCAAGATGTCGTTCTCGAATTTCAGCACCGGCACAGGTCACTCTTTCGGTGGCGAATATCTGGAACTGGTCCCTCATGAGCGGATCCGCTACACCGACAAGTTCGATGATCCGAACCTGCCGGGCGTCATCCAGGTGACGATCGCCCTGTCCAAGGTGATCTGCGGGACCGAGATCAACATCGTGCAGGAAGGAGTGCCTGAAGTGATTCCCGTGGCGATGTGTTACCTCGGCTGGCAGGAATCGCTCGAGCAGCTGGCGACGCTCGTCGAGCCGGAGATTCCGGGATAGGCGCAACTTGTCGCGGATCGCCTGGTTGCGGTGACACGCGCTCGCGTCCGAGTTCGTGCCGCCGGTATGATTCGCCGCTCCCTCGCGCCTCCGCAGTACCGAAGTCCCTCCCCTTCTCCCATGTCCGCCGGCCTCAACCTCGCCCAGCAGGAAGCTGTCAATTACCTGCACGGTCCCTGCCTGGTGCTGGCCGGCGCAGGGTCCGGCAAGACCCGCGTCATCACCCACAAGATCGGCCGGCTGATCCAGGCCGGGCTGGAGCCGCAGCGGATCGCGGCGATCACTTTCACCAACAAAGCGGCGGCAGAAATGCGCGAGCGCGCCAAGGCGCTGATCGGGCGCGAAGCCAAGGGCGTGCTGATCTGCACCTTCCATGCG
>JAYSLR010000091.1:0-8737 GCA_043725365.1 Rhizobacter sp.
AAGGTGTTCACGATCTTCCCGCGCCTGAAGGAGCGCCGCCACCAGCTCGCCGGCACCATGAGCGGCGGCGAGCAGCAGATGCTCGCGATGGGCCGCGCACTGATGGCGCAGCCCAAGGTGCTGCTGCTCGACGAGCCGTCGATGGGCCTGTCGCCGATCATGGTCGACAAGATCTTCGAGGTCGTGAGCGACATCCACAGCCGCGGCACCACGGTGCTGCTGGTCGAGCAGAACGCGAGCCGCGCGCTGCAGCTGGCCTCGCGCGGCTACGTGATGGACTCGGGCGAGGTCACGATGAGCGGCTACGCGAAGCAGCTGCTGAACGACCCGAAGGTGCGCGCGGCGTACTTGGGCGAGTAGATGGTGCCCCCGCCGCGGGATACCGCGGCACCCCCCGAGGGGGTCGCGGGCCCGCTTGGGAGCGGCCCGGCGCTGGCCCGCGGCGGCTTGATCGCCGACGATACAATCCGCCCGCCATGAGCACGACCTCCACCGCCTGCGCGAAGGCCGATTTCCGCTGCGACGTGCTCGTCGTCGGCGGCGGTCCTGCGGGCGCGACGATCAGTGCCTTGCTGGCCGAGCGCGGGCGTGACGTGGTCATGATGGAGAAGTCGCACCACCCGCGCTTCCACATCGGCGAGTCGCTGCTGCCGGCCAACGTGAAGTTGTTCGATCGGCTCGGCGTGCGCGACCGGATCGAGGCCATCGGCATGCCCAAGTGGGGCGTCGAGTTCGTCTCGCCCGACCACGGCCGCCGCAGCTTCGTCGAGTTCGCCGAGGCCTGGGACAAGAGCATGCCGTATGCGTGGCAGGTGCGGCGCTCCGAGATGGACGAGCTGCTGTTCCGCAACGCCGCCGCGAAAGGCGCGCGCACGCTCGAAGGCCATCGTGTGCGCGAGGTCGCGTTCGATGCCGAGGGTGCGACGCTGCAGGTGGAGCTCGACGACGGCGCGCGCCAGACCTGGCGCACGAAGTTTCTCGTCGATGCCTCGGGCCGCGACACGCTGCTCGCGAACCACTTCAAGTGCAAGCAGAAGAACCCGCACCACAACAGCTCGGCGCTGTACGGCCACTTCACCGGCGCGCAGCGCCTGGAAGGCAAGCTCGAAGGCAACATCACGATCCTGTGGTTCGACCACGGCTGGTTCTGGTTCATCCCGCTGGCCGACGGCACGACCAGCATCGGCGCGGTCTGCTGGCCGTACCACCTGAAGTCGCGGAACAAGCGGCCGTTGCCCGAGTTCTTCCGCGACACGATCGCGCTGTGCCCGGAACTGGCGAAGCGCCTGGAGCATGCGGTGCTGGTCGACGACGCGGTCTACGCGACCGGCAACTACGCGTACAGCAGCACGCACAGCAGCGGCGAGCGCTACCTGATGCTCGGCGACGCGTACGCGTTCATCGACCCGGTGTTCTCCAGCGGCGTGTACCTGGCGATGCAAAGCGGCTTCGAGGGCGCCGACACGGTCGAGACCGCGCTCGACCGGCCGCGCACGTACGCGAGCGCGCGGCGCCGCTTCGACCGGATGATGCGCCACGGCCCGCGCGAGTTCTCGTGGTTCATCTTCCGTGTCACGAACCCGACGATGCGCGAGTTCTTCATGGACCCGCGCAACCCGCTGCGCGTGAAGGAAGCGCTGCTGTCGCTGCTGGCCGGCGACATCTACGGCAAGACGCCGATCTGGGGCTCGATCCGCGTCATGAAGGCGCTGTATTACCTGGTCTCGATCGGCAACCTGGGCCGCACGCTGCGCGCGTGGCGGCGCCGGCGCATCAACATCCGCGACGTCGAGGGCTCGGCCGCGTGAGCGTCGCGTCGCCAACCGCGCGCGCGCTCGTCGCTCCCGGTCCGCTGGTCTTTCGCCGGGTGCGGCTGCCCCAGGGCGCGGCGTCGCCCGCAACCCTCGGCGGGCGCCGCGTCGGTGCCGGCGAGGGCGCGCTGCATGCGCCGCTGCTCGCCCCTGCGGGCGACGTGCTCGACGCGTGGATCGGCCACGCGCCGACCGAAACGCATCGCCACGGCAGTGTCCGCTACACGACCGACGGCGACTGGCTGCACGGCATCGCCGAGATCGACGACCGGGTCGACGGCCTGCAGGCCGCGGCGCACCGCGCCTACACCGACCTGTTCGAGGTGCTCGCCGCGCAGCGCTGCCCGAACCTGCTGCGCTTGTGGAACTACCTCGCCGACATCAACCTCGAAGCCGACGGCAGCGAGCGCTACCGCCAGTTCAATGCCGGCCGCCAGCAGGCCTTCATCGAAGCGCGCCGCAGCGCGTTCGAGGGCGCGCCGGCGGCCTGCGCGCTCGGCATGCGCGGCGGCCCGTTGCGCGTCCACTTCCTGGCCGGGCGCCGCCCGCCGCTGGCGATCGAGAACCCGCGCCAGGTCAGCGCCTACCGCTACCCCGATGCCTATGGCCCGCGCAGCCCGACCTTCTCGCGCGCGGCGCTGGCCGATGTCGGCGGCGGCCGGCAGGCGCTGTTCATCTCGGGCACCGCGAGCATCGTCGGCCACGCGACGGTGCATGTCGGCAACGTCCGGCGCCAGACCGAGGAGACCCTGCTGAACATCGCCGCGGTGCGGCAGGCCGCGAGCGAGCGCGCCGGCGTCGCGTTCGGCGCCGGTGCGCTGGTCTACACCGTCTACGTTCGCCGCGCCGAGGACCTCGCGGTCGTGCGCGAGGTGTTCGAGAACGCCGTCGGTGCCGACACCGCCGCCGCGCTCGACGCCGTCTACCTGCAGGCCGACATCTGCCGCGCCGAGTTGCTGGTCGAGATCGAGGCGCATGGCTTCGTGCACGGCGGGAGCGTCGCGTGAAGGCGTGCCTGCGGATCGCGGCACTGGGGTGCGCGTTCGCGGCGTCGGGCGCCGCGCGGGCGGCCGAGCCGGCCGAACCCGGGCCCGACATCGACGCAGCCGGCCGCGGCGTGCAGCGCCCGCTGTGGGAGCTCGGCCTGGGCGTCGCCGGGCTGCGGCTGCCCGACTACCGCGGTTCCGACCAGAGCCGCAATTACGTGCTGCCGCTGCCCTACGTCGTCTACCGTGGCACCTGGCTGAAGGCCGATCGCGACGGTGCGCGCGCGCTGCTGCTGGACACCCAGCGCGTCAAGGTCGATGTCAGCGTCGCCGCCTCGACGCCGAGCCGCAGCAGCGACAACACGGCGCGCGCCGGCATGTCCAACCTGGCGGGCAGCTTCGAGATCGGACCGAACCTGAACCTCACGCTGGCGAGCTCGCCGAAGCAGCGCTGGAAGCTCGACCTGCGGCTGCCGCTGCGCGCCGCGGCCACGATCGAGCGCTCGCCGCGATTCATCGGAACGACCTTCTCGCCGAACCTGAACCTCGACATCGGCGGCGTGGCCGGTGGCTGGAACCTCGGGCTGCTGGCCGGCCCCGAGTTCGCCGATCGCAAGTACCACACGTACTACTACGGCGTCGATGCGGCCGACGCTACCGCCGCGCGGCCGGCCTACCAGGCGCATGGCGGCTACGCCGGCTGGCGCGCGCTCGCCGCCACGTCGCGCCGCTTCGGCAACACCTGGGTCGGCGCATTCCTGCGCTACGACGGCCTGCGCGGCGCGGCCTTCGACGACAGCCCGCTGGTGCGGCGCACGTCGGCGCTGACCTTCGGCGTCGGCGTCTCGTGGATCCTGGCCACCTCGTCCGAGCTCGTGACGGCTGCGGACTGAGGTGCTTTTGCGATTTCTCAGGCGTCTGTACCAGAGCGCGCTGTTCTACGTGCTGCTGCTGCACCTCGGGGCCATGTCGCTGACCTGGAACCTGGTCTGCGCGCTGCTGTACCCGTTCCTGTCGCGCCGGCAGGGCGTGATCGTCGGGCGCGCGGCGATCTCGTCGGTGTACCGCGGCTTCTGGGCCTTCGCGCAGTGGCTCGGACTGATGCGCATCGACTACACGGCACTCGATGCGCTCGACCGCGAGGGCGGCATGATCATCGCCGCGAACCACCCCAGCATGCTCGATGCGCTGCTGGTGATCGCGCGCGTGCCGCGCGGCATCTGCATCATGCGCGCGAGCCTGATGCGCAACCCCTTTCTCGGCGCCGGCGCACGCCTGGCGCGCTACATCCGCAACGAGCCACCGCGCGGCATGATCCGCAGCTGTGTCGCCAACCTGAAGGAGGGCGGCCAGCTCGTGCTGTTCCCCGAGGGCACGCGCACGATCCGCGCGCCGATCAACCCGTTCCGACCGGGCGTGACGCTGATCGCGCAGATGGCGCAGGTGCCGATCCAGACCGTGCTGATCGACTCCGAGTCGCCGTACCTCGGCAAGGGCTGGCCGATCCTGCGTGTGCCGTCGTTCCCGGTCGTGGTCAAGGTGCGGCTCGGCAGGCGGTTTGCGCCCGAGGCCGACCATCAGGGTTTGCTCAAGCGCATCGAGGCGTACTTCGCGGAAGAATTGCGCCGATGAACGACGCGTCGCGCAGCCACCTGGTGCTGATCCCGAGCTACAACACCGGCGCGACGGTGTATGAGACGGTGCGCGCGGCACGCGCGCAGTGGACCCCGGTGTGGGTCGTGACCGACGGCAGCACCGACGGCACGCCCGAGGGCCTGCGCCGGATGGCGGCCGCCGATCCGGGCCTGACCGTGCTCGAGCTGCCGGCCAATGCCGGCAAGGGCGCGGCCGTGCTGCACGGCCTGCGGGCCGCGCGCGAGGCCGGCTTCACGCATGCGCTGACGATGGATTCCGACGGCCAGCATCCGGCCGAGCTGATTCCGGCGTTCATGCAGGCCTCGATGCGCCGGCCCGATGCGATGGTGCTGGGCCGCCCGGTCTTCGATGCCTCGGCACCGCTGCTGCGCGTGCGCGGCCGGCGCGTCTCGAACTGGTGGACGAACCTGGAGACGCTGGGCGCCGGCGTCGACGACTCGCTCTACGGGTTTCGCGTCTATCCGATCCCGGACCTGATCGCGGTGATGCGCCGCCAGCCCTGGATGCGCCGCTTCGACTTCGACACCGAGGCCGTCGTGCGCCTGGCCTGGCGCGGTGTCACGCCGCTGAACCTGGCGGCGCCGGTGCGCTACCTGACGGCCGAGGAGGGCGGGGTCTCGCACTTCCGCTATGGGCGCGACAACCTGCTGCTGACCTGGATGCACGCGCGCCTGATGCTGGAGTTCGTGCTGCGCCTGCCGGCGCTGCTGCTGCGCCGCGCGCGGGGCCGGCCGCCGTTCCGGGACGTCTGAACGCCTTCAGGCCAGCCGTTCGCGCGCCAGCGCGACGCCGCGGCCCAGCGCCTCGAGCTTGGCCAGCGCCACCGCCCGCGACAGCGGCGCCAGCCCGCAGTTCGTGCAGGGCCGCAGCCGCTCGCGCGGCACGAACTGCAGCGCTCGGCCGATGGTGTCGGCGACCTCCTCGGGCGTCTCGATCTGGTCGCTGGCGACATCGATCACGCCGACCATCACGTCCTTGCCGGCGAGCAGCTTCATCAGCTCCGGCGGCACGCGCGAGTGGATGAACTCGAGGCTGACCTGCCGGATGCTGCTCGCCGCCAGCGCCGGGAAGAACTTCTCGTACTGCCGCCACTCCGTGCCCAGCGAGTGCTTCCAGTCGATGTTGGCCTGGATGCCGTAGCCGTAGCAGATGTGCACGGCCGTCGTGCAGGTCAGCCCTTGCGCCGCGCGCTTCAGCGCCTTGACGCCCCAGTCCGCGGCCTCGTCCATGTAGGCATTGAAGGCGGGCTCGTCGAACTGGATGATGTCGACGCCGTCGGCCTGCAGTGCCAGCGCCTCCTGGTTCAGCAGTTCGGCGAACGCGAACGCCATCTTGACGCGGTCGCCGTAGAAGCGGTCGGCGACGGTGTCGACGATCGTCATCGGGCCGGGCAGCGTGAACTTGATCTTCTTCTTCGTGTGCGCGCGCAGGAAGCGTGCTTCGCTCGCATGCACGCGGCCCTTCAGCCTCAGTGGCGCGACCACCTGCGGCACCATCGCCTTGTAGCGGTCGTCGCGGATGCCCATCTCGACCTTGTGCTCGAAGTCGATGCCTTCGACCTGCTCGAGAAAGCCGTGCACGAAATGCTGGCGGCTCTGCTCGCCGTCGCCGATGACGTCCAGGCCCGCGTCCTCCTGGGCCTTGATCCACAGCAGCGTCGCGTCGAGCTTGGCCTGCTGCAGTTCGGCACCCTGCGCCTTCCACTGCGGCCAGAGCTTCTCGGTCTCGGCCAGCCAGGCCGGCTTGGGCAGGCTGCCTGCGATGGTGGATTCGAACATGGCGCGTGCTTCCTCGATCGGTGGGTGCGCCAGCATAACCATTTGCCGGCACGCGACGCGGCGACAATCGGCGCGATGAATGAACCGAAGCCAGCGGGCACGGCCGGCGAGGCGTTGCAGCCGCATGCCCCGCTGCCGGCCTATTACCGCGACGAAGCCGAGCACGAGCGCTTCCTGCGCCGCATCTTCGACGCGACCGCGGTCGACTACGACCGCATCGAGCGGCTGCTCGCCCTCGGGTCGGGGCGGCACTACCGGCGCAGCGCGCTGCAGCGCGCCGGGCTCGCCGCCGGCGCGCAGGTGCTCGACGTCGGCATCGGCACCGGGCTGGTGGCGCGCGAGGCGCTCGCGTTGATCGGCCCGGGCGGCCGGCTCGTCGGCGTCGATCCCAGCACCGGGATGATGGGCCAGGTGGCGTTGGCGGGGATCGAACTGCACTGCGGCCGAGCCGAGGCGCTGCCGCAGCCCGATGCCAGCAGCGACTTCGTCAGCATGGGCTACGCGTTGCGCCACATCGCCGACGTGCACGCGGCGTTCGCCGAGTTCTTCCGCGTGCTGCGCCCGGGCGGCCGCGTGCTGGTGCTCGAGATCACCAAGCCGGCCGGGCGCGTCGGCACGGCCCTGCTGAAGACCTACATGCGCATGGTCGTGCCGGTGCTTGCCCGTGTCGTGGCGCGCCGGCGCGAGACCGCCGAACTGTGGCGCTACTACTGGGACACGATCGAGGCCTGCATCCCGCCCGAGTCGGTGCTCGAGGCGCTGCGCGATGCCGGGTTCGCGGACGCGAGGCGCCACGTCGAACTCGGCGTCTTCTCCGAATACACGGCGGTCAAGCCGGCCTGAGAGCGGATCGGCGCCGGGCGCTCCGATGCCGGCCGCGCGTGCTACAGCATCGCGCCGTTGATCGAGATCACCTGCCCGCTGATGTAGCCGGCCTCGTCGGACGCAAGGAACGAGACCAGCGCGGCGACCTCGTCGGCGCGGCCGGCGCGCTTCATCGGCACGAGACGCTCGAGCGTCGCCTTGTCGAACGCGCCCTCGGCCATGCCCGACTCGATGATGCCGGGGGCGACGGCGTTGACCGTGATGCCGCGGCTTGCGAGCTCGAGCGCGAGCGCCTTGGTGGCGCTGTTCAGCGCGCCCTTCGCCGCCGCGTAGTTGACCTGGCCGCGGTTGCCGGCCAGCGCCGCCACCGACGAGATGTTGACGATGCGGCCCCAGCGCGTGCGGATCATCGGCAGCGTCAGCGGCTGCGTGACGTTGAAGAAGCCGTTTACCGAGACGTCGATGACGCCGTCCCACTGTGCTGCGCGCAGCGCCGGGAAGGCCGCGTCGTCGTGCGTGCCGGCGTTGTTCACCAGCACCTGCACCGCGCCCGCGGCGAGCAGCTGCGCGCAGCCCGCGTGCGTGGCCGCGCGGTCGGTCAGGTCGAACGCGATCGCCTCCGCGCTGCCGCCCGCGGCGACGATCTCGGCGGCCAGCGCGTTCGCCGCGTCGAGCCGGGCGTTCGCATGCACGATCACGTGCAGGCCGTCGCGCGCGAGGCGCTGCGCGATCGCGCGGCCGAGGCCGCCGCTGGCGCCGGTGACGAGCGCACGGCGCAAGGAGGGCAGGATCGTGTTCATGCGGCGAGCGGCGTGTTCAGCACGACCGCCGCGCGTCCTTCGGCGAGCCGGCGGCCGGCGTGGTGGACCGTGAAGGCGTAGAGGATCTGGCGCGCGTCGCCGGCCTGGCGCGTGGCCTCGATGCGCAACTCGTCGGCGCCGGCCTCCGGCACCGGCAGGTCGTCGAGCCGCAGCACCTGCAGCTGCACGCCGCGCGCGCTCGCCAGGTAGCCCGGGCTGGCCGGCGCACCGGCGGCCTGGCCGACCAGCGCGCCGTGCAGCGCCATCGCCTGCGCCGCGTACTCGATCACACAGGGCGCGAGCAGCCCGCGGCGCGTGCGCAGCGGGTGGTCGGCGTCGCGGTGGTTCGTGGCCGCGCAGACGATGTGCTGCCGATCCCAGGCGTCGAGCCGCGCCAGCAGGCACATCGACCCCTGGTGCGGGATCAGCGCGGCGATGCCGGCGCGCGTCAGCGTCGCGGGCGCGTTCATCGCAGTTCGACCTGCAGCCGTGTCGCGGCCAGGTAGTCGAGCACGACGCGCTGGCCCGGCCGCGCGCGTGCCAGCGCGATCAGCAGCGGCAGCGCGGCCGCGGCCGGGACCGCGCGGCGCAGACCGTCGAGTCCGGCATCGTCGCAGCGCGTCGGCTCGTGGGTCGCATCGACCAGCGTGATCGCCAGCGCCGCGATCGAGCGGGGCGTCGCGGCCGGCGCCAGCAGCAGCGCGAGGCCGAAATGATCGGGCAGCGGCCGCACCGAGTTCAAGGGCTCGGGGTAGGGCGAATCGCTCGCGACCAGCAACAGCGGCGCGCCGCCGTGCGCGACGCTGACGGCTGCCTCGATCAGCCCGGCGCCGAAGCTGCCGTCGAACGCGCACAGGCTGGTCGACGCCGCGCGGCTGCCG
>JAYSLR010000092.1:0-1520 GCA_043725365.1 Rhizobacter sp.
CGCTCACCCGGTTGCCACCGCCCGCCGCCAGCGGCCATCGAGCCGGAAATCCGGAGCTCATGCGGCCACACCCTTCAGGATGCGCTTGGCCAGGCTCCAACGGTGCACCTCGGAGGGGCCGTCGTAGATGCGGAAGGCGCGCATATCGGCAAAGATGCGCGCCACCACGGTCTCGGACGTGACGCCCTGGCCGCCGAGGATCTGCACGCAACGGTCGGCCACGCGCCACACCGCTTCGGAGACGATGACCTTGGCGCGACTCGACTCGTGCAGCGCGAGGTGGCCCTGGTCAAGCACCCAGGCGCAGTGCTGCACCGTCAAGCGCGCGACGTGCAGGTCCATCTCGTTGTCGGCCACCATGAAGCCCACGCCTTCGTGCTCGCCGATGGGCCGGCCGAAGGCCTGCCGGCGGCGCGCGTAGTCGAGCGCAATGTCGTGCGCGCGGCGCGCGGCGCCGAGCCAGCGCATGCAGTGCGTCAGCCGCGCCGGCGACAGGCGCACCTGCGCGTAGCGGAAGCCCTGACCCAGCTCGCCGAGTATGGCGGAAGCGGGCACGCGCAGGCCTTCAAAGCGCAGCACCCCGTGCCCGCCGGGGAAGCAGGTGTCCAGCGTGTCCATGTTTCGTTCCAGCGTGATGCCGGGCGTGCGCATGTCGGCCAGGAACATGGTCGCGCCCACGTCGGGCACCTTGGCCATGATGATGGCGAGCGCAGCGCCGTCGGCGCCAGTGATGAACCACTTGTGGCCGTTGATGACGTAGTGGTCGCCGGCATCGTCAAGCACGGCGGTGGTGGTCATCATCGACGGGTCGCTGCCGGCGCCCGGTGCGGGCTCGGTCATGCAGAAGCACGAGCGGATGCGTCCTTCGGCCATCGGCCGCAGCCACTGCTCTTTCTGCTGCGCCGTGGCGACGGCCTCCAGCAAATGCATATTGCCTTCGTCGGGTGCAAAAATATTCAGCGCCACCGGGCCGAGCATCGAATAGCCGGCCTCCTCGAACGCCACCGCACGGCCGAGTTGCGACAGGCCCAGGCCACCGTACTCGTGCGCGGCGTGCGGCGACAGCAGCCCGGCGCGGCGCGCCTTGTCGATGAGCGCCTCGCGCAGCGCGTCGTCCGGGCCATGGGCGCCCTGGCGGGGGTCGGTCTCGAAGGGGATGATCTCGTCGGCGATGAAGCGGCGCACACGCACCTGCAGGTCCGCGAGTTCCGGGGTGAGTGTGAAGTCCATGGGTTTGCGCGTGCCTTCGTTCGTTGCAGCTCAGGTTTCCCGCCACTTGCGCTCGGCGTCGTCCCAGGCGCCCAGCGCCTGCAGGTCGGGCACCCAGGCCAGGCCGGACTTGGCGTCGGACGACGCGGCCTCGGGCGTGACCAGCACGTCCAGCAGTGACGGCCGTCCCGCACGAACGACGGCCAGCGCGCGCTGGATGGCGCCGGGCAGGTCCTCGGCCCGCTCCACGCGTTCGGCGTGCAGGCCGAAGGCGCGCGCCATCGCCGCGTGGTCGGCGAACTGCAGCCGCG
>JAYSLR010000093.1:0-3087 GCA_043725365.1 Rhizobacter sp.
GTCACGCCCGACAGCGTGATGCGCTACATGGTCAGCGACGAGCGCAACGGCTCGAGCATCCGCAACTGCCTGCAGGCGGCGCGCGAGAACGCGCGCGCGGTGCGCGGCACGCTGACCACCGAGGTCTGGGAGACGCAGAACCAGACCTGGCTCGAGTTCCAGCGCATGGTCGCCAGCGAGGCGTTCCTGCGCGACCCGAGCACGCTGTTCGAGTGGGTCAAGTTCCGTTCGCACCTGTCGCGCGGCGTCACGGTGGGCACGATGCTGCAGGACGAAGCCTTCCACTTCCTGCGCATCGGCAGCTTCCTCGAGCGTGCCGACAACACCGCGCGGCTGCTCGACGTGAAGTTCCACGCCGTCGAGAGCGAGTACCACGGCTTCTCGAACGGCGGCGGGGCCGCGGCGCGCGACACCGAGGTCGATTTCTACCACTGGTCCGGCATCCTGCGGTCGGTCTCGGGCTTCGAGGTCTACCGCAAGGCGTACCGCAACGTCATCCGCCCCGAGAAGGTCGCCGAGCTGCTGATCCTGCGGGCCGACATGCCGCGCTCGCTGGCGGCCTGCATGCACGAGGTCGTGGCGAACCTGACGATGGTCGCCAACGAGCAGTCGACCGAGACGCTGCGCAAGGCCGGCCGGCTGCAGGCCGATCTGAAGTACGGCCGCATCGACGAGATCCTCGCCACCGGGCTGCACGCCTACCTGACGCAATTCCTCGACCGGGTCGGCACGCTCGGGGTCGGCATCAGCCGTGATTTCCTCGTTCCAGTGGCCGCCTGACGCGCCTCGCCTTTCGGAGACTCAATGTCCATCCACGTCGCGCTGAATCACGTCACGCACTACCGCTACGACCGGCCGATCAACCTCGGCCCGCAGATCGTGCGGCTGCGCCCGGCGCCGCATTCGCGCACGCGAATCCTGAGCTATTCGATGCGGGTCGAGCCCGCCACGCACTTCGTCAACTGGCAGCAGGACCCGCAATCCAACTACCTCGCGCGGCTGGTGTTCCCGGACAAGACGACGCACTTTCGCATCGAGATCGACCTGGTCGCCGAGATGGCGGTGCTGAACCCGTTCGACTTCTTTCTCGAACCCTCGGCCGATCACTACCCGTTCAGGTACGAGCCCGAGGTCGAGACCGAGCTCGCGCCCTACATGATCAAGGCGCCCGAGACGCTGAATGCGCCGGCGTTCGAGGCGTATCTGGCGAGCATCTCGCGCGCGAAGACGCCGACGAACGACTGGCTCGTCTCGCTGAACCAGAAGCTGCAGCGCGACATCGGCTACCTCGTGCGCATGGAGCCCGGTGTGCAGACGCCGGAAGAGACGCTCGTGAAGGCCAGCGGCTCGTGCCGCGACACCGGCTGGCTGCTGGTGCAGTTGCTGCGCCACCTCGGCCTGGCGGCGCGCTTCGTCTCCGGCTACCTGATCCAGCTCAAGAGCGACGTCAAGTCGCTCGACGGCCCGAGCGGCACCGAGGTCGACTTCACCGACCTGCACGCCTGGTGCGAGGTCTTCCTGCCCGGCGCCGGCTGGATCGGCCTGGACCCGACCTCGGGCCTGCTCGCCGGCGAAGGCCACATCCCGCTCGCGTGTTCGCCCGAGCCCGGCTCGGCCGCGCCGGTCAGCGGCGCGATCGACGAGTGCGAGACCACCTTCGAGCACTCGATGTCGGTCACGCGCGTCTGGGAGGCGCCGCGTGTCACGCTGCCGTACACCGAGGCGCAGTGGAGCGCGATCGATGCGCTCGGCCACCAGGTCGACGCCGACCTGCGCAAGAACGACGTGCGGCTGACGCAGGGCGGCGAGCCGACCTTCGTCTCGGTCGACGACCGCGAGGGCGCGGAGTGGAACACCGAGGCGATGGGCCCGACCAAGCGCCTGCTCAGTGCCGATCTGATGGACAAGCTGCGCGCGAAGTACGGTGACGGCGGCCTGCTGCACTACGGCCAGGGCAAGTGGTACCCGGGCGAGCAACTGCCGCGCTGGTCGCTGAACCTGTTCTGGCGCAAGGACAAGGAACCGGTCTGGACCCACCCCGAGCTGTTCGCCAGCGAGCACAAGGACTACGGCGTCACCGAGGCGCACGCGCATCGCTTCCTCGCCGGCGTCGCGAAGCGGCTCGGCCTCGACCCCAAGTACGTGTTCCCGGCCTACGAGGACACCTGGTACTACCTGTGGCGCGAGCGCAAGCTGCCGAGCAACGTCGATCCGTTCGACGCGCGCCTGGCCGACCCGCTCGAGCGCGACCGCATTCGCAAGATCTTCACGCAGGGGCTGGACAAGGTTGTCGGCCATGTGTTCCCGGTGGCCCGCAACCCGTCGCAGACCGCGTCGACGCCGCGCTGGCAGACGGGGCCGTGGTTTCTGCGCGCCGAGCGCTGCTACCTGATCCCGGGCGATTCGGCGATGGGCTACCGCTTGCCGCTCGATTCGCAGCCCTGGGCCAAGGACAGCGACCTGCCGTGGGTCTACCCGCCCGACCAGACGCAGGCGTTCGCGCCGCTGCCGCCGTACCGTCGGCTGCGCTATGCGAGCGGATCGAACGAGGGCGGCGCGGGCAGCTCGTCGATGCCGGAGGCGACGGCCGGCGGCGGCAGCTTCGCCGACCGCTCGCGCGCGGCGCTGAGCGGCGACCGCTCGCCGACGGCCGCTTCTTCGGCGGCACCGCGCGCGCCGCAGCGCTTCGAGTCGGCCGGCCAGGTCACGCGCACCGCGATGAGCGCCGAGCCGCGCAACGGACGCCTCTACATCTTCATGCCGCCGGCGACCGCGCTCGAGGACTACCTCGAACTCGCCTGCGCGGTCGAGGACACCGCACTCGAGATGAAGCTGCCGGTGATCCTCGAAGGCTATGAGCCGCCCAAGGACCCGCGCCTGCAGACCTTGCGCGTGACGCCCGATCCCGGCGTGATCGAGGTCAACATCCACCCGGCGCACAGCTGGGGCGAGCTCGTCGACCAGGCCACGCACCTGTACCAGTCGGCCCACGAGACGCGGCTGTCGACCGAGAAGTTCATGCTCGACGGCCGCCACACCGGCACCGGCGGCGGCAACCACTTCGTGCTCGGCGGCGCGACGGTCGCC
>JAYSLR010000094.1:0-2707 GCA_043725365.1 Rhizobacter sp.
CGCGTCCGCGGCATGATGCGGGCATGAAGAACCTCTACCTGCGCATCTACGCCACCGTGGTGGTGGTGCTGCTGCTGTTCGCGGCGGCGTCCGGCTGGATCTACCAGCGCCACATGGAGCAGGAGCGGGGCCGCGCCGAGGCCGTGCTGACCGAGCGCATGGGCGCCTGGGCAGAGCTGATCCAGCGCTCGCTGCCAGGCCATGACACGGCGGCGGAAGACCAGGCCGCCGCCCTGCTCGACTGGTCGCATCGCCTGCGCCTGCCGCTCGCGCTCGACAGCGCCAACGGCCAGCGCATCGCGCAATCCGAATCGTTCGCACGGCGCCAGGCCGAAGGCGTGGTGCGCGGGCTGGCGGTGCGGCTCGACGATGGCCGGACGCTGTGGATCATGCGGCCGGGCGTGCGCAAGGGCCCGGAGCGCCTCGGGGTCGGCGGCCCGCCGCCGGACGGCCGGCCCGCCCCCGACGAGGCGGTCGAGCGACCGCTGTTCCTGCCGTTCGTCCCGCCGGCCTGGCAGGGTGTCGGATTGGTGGCGGTGCTGGTGATGCTGTTCATCGCCGTGTCTGCCGGCGCCTACCCGGTCGTGCGCCGGCTGACGCGCCGCCTCGAAGCGCTGAAGCAGGGCGTCGAGCAGTTTGGCGCCGGCCAGCTGCACCACCGCGTCCAGGTCACCGGGCACGACGAGGTCGCGGCGGTCGCGTCGAGCTTCAATGTCGCGGCCGCACGCGTCGAGGCGCTGGTGCGCTCGCACCAGTCGTTGCTGGCGAATGCGAGCCACGAACTGCGCTCGCCGCTGGCGCGCATGAAGATGGCGGTGTCGATGCTCGAGACCGCACCGCCCGCGCAGCGCGAGCGCCTGAAGGACGAGATCGACACCAACGTCGCCGAACTCGATGCGCTGGTCGAGGAGGTGCTGCTGGCGAGCCGCCTCGACGCGGCGCCGACCCCCGAACGCAGCGAGCGCGTCGAGCTGCTGGGCATCGCCGCCGAGGAGGCCGCGCGCGTCGATGCCACGGTCGACGGCGCGCCGACCACCGTCAGCGGCGAGGAGCGGCTGCTGCGCCGGGCGCTGCGCAACCTGCTCGAGAACGCGCGCCGCTACGGTGGCAGCGAGGTCGAGACGCAGGTCGAGGCCCAGGCCGGGCACGCCGTGGTGCGCGTCAGCGACCGTGGCCCGGGCGTGCCCGAAGCGATGCGCGAGCGCATCTTCGAACCCTTCTTCCGCATGCCGGGCCACGCCGAGCAGGCCGGCGGCGTCGGTCTCGGCCTGAGCCTGGTCAAGCAGATCGCCGAGCGCTACGGCGGCAGCGTGTGCTGCGAGGCGCGCGAGGGCGGTGGCAGCTCCTTCGTGCTGAGCCTGCCGCTGGCCTGATCCGGCGCGGCGTTCAGCGGGGTGGAGTGAGCGCTTCGGCCGGCGCCTGCGCCGCCGCCTCGCGCGCCCGCTCGGCGTACCTGTTGAAGCGCCAGGCCGTGCCCTCCATCGTGATGCGGCGCCAGGTGCGGCGCTTCTCGGCGGGCGTCATCACGGGCCAGTGCTGGACCTCGTCGAAGCTGCGGCCGCAGCCCTTGCAGATGTCGTCTCCCTGGCTGGTCGAGCAGATCGCGATGCAGGGCGCATCGGGCGTGCTCGCGTACCAGGCGAGCCAGGCGTCGCGCGCGTTCACCGGCATCGTCGCCTCGTCGCACTCGACCTCGTGGTAGTACACCATCAGCGCGTACACACTGCCGAGCGCGCGCACTTCGGCGCAGGCGGTGATGCCGTCGGGCGAGGGCGAGCGCTCGCGCCACCAGTTGATGGCCGACTCGATGTCGGTGATGTGCAGGGCGGCCATGACGATGCAGCGGGGGGCGCCAAGGATAGCGCGCTCGCCGCCCATCTTTGATACCCTTTGCGCATCGCTGCGCCGGCCCTCGCCGAGCGCGCCGGTGATCGCCACCCCTGGAGACGAGACGAATGACGACCCTTCCGCGCGTGCGGGCCCGCCAGATGCTGTGCGCGGCGCTGGCCCTGACGCTGCTCGCTGCCTGCTCGACCGCCGACAAGCCCAAGCCGGTGCCTGCGCCGCCGGTGATCCAGGGCGCCGGCAAGGCCGCGCTGACCGTGCGCGATACCGACAACGGCGCATCCATCGTGCTCGAGCGTGCACAGGAGCTGACGGTGCGCCTGGCGGTGGCCGGCAGCAGCGGCGCCGACTGGTCGCTGGTCGACCTGAAGCCGGGCGTGCTGCGCGTGGTGTCGGGCCCGATCTTCGAGCGCTCGCCGCGCAACCTCGTCGACGACCCGTCCGACGGCAGCAGCATCTGGCGGCTGCGGGCCGAGGCGTCCGGCAGTGCCACGCTCAACTTCGAGCTGCGCCGCCCGCATGGGCTCGGCGCGACGCGCACGCTGAGCTACGCGGTCACGGTGAAGTAGCGCGAGCCGACGGCGAGCGGCGATGGGCGATCAAGCGACGCTGCGCCTGGCGACACCTGCCGATGCGGTCGGCATCGCGGCGCTGTCGCGCGATCGCATCGAGCAGGGCCTGGGCTGGAGCTGGACGGCGCCGCGCGTGCAGCGCAGCATCCGCGACCCGGCGACGAACGTGCTGGTCGCGCACCATGCCGGCCGGATGCTCGGCTTCGGGATCATGAAGTACCACGACGACGAGGCCCACCTGCTGCTGCTGGCGGTGCACCCGCGGGCGAGCCGGCGCGGCGTCGGCTCGG
>JAYSLR010000095.1:0-9652 GCA_043725365.1 Rhizobacter sp.
TAGCCGATGACCCCGAAGCCGAGCATGAACCAGATGTCGAGCATCGCGTTGTGCACGGTGTAGGCACCGATCGCACAAATCACCACGATCACCGGCGCGATGATCGAGAACGGGATGCGCAGGATCGATGCGAACAGCGGCACGGTCGACAGCACGACGATCAGCCCCACGAGGTTGCCCAGGTACATGCTGGCAATCAGGCCCCAGACGAAGTCCTTCTGCTCGACGAACAGCAGCGGGCCGGGCTGCAGGCCCCAGATCAGCAGGCCGCCGAGCAGAACCGCCGCGGTCGGAGAGCCCGGGATGCCGAGTGCCAGCATCGGCAGCAGCGCGCTGGTGCCGGCGGCGTGCGCAGCGGTCTCCGGGGCGATCACGCCTTCGATTTCACCGGTGCCGAACTTGCTGCCGTTCCTCGACATCTTCTTCGCCAGGCCGTAGCTCATGAACGATGCCGGTGTCGCGCCGCCCGGCGTGATGCCCATCCAGATGCCGACCAGCGCGCTGCGTACCGACGTGACCCAGTAGCGCGGCAGCTCCTTCCAGGTCTCCCACACGACCTTGGCGTTGATGCGCGCCGACTTGCCCTGGAAGTTCAGGCCTTCTTCCATCGACAGCAGGATCTCGCCGATACCGAACAGGCCGATCACTGCGATCAGGAAGTCGAAGCCGCGCATCAGCTCGCTCTGCCCGAAGGTCAGGCGCAGCTGCCCGGTGACGGTGTCCATGCCGACCGCGGCGAGCGCGAAGCCAAGCGCCATCGCGATCAGGATCTTGAACGGCGACCCCTTGCCCATGCCGACGAAGCTGCAGAACGTCAGCAGGTAGACCGCGAAGAATTCAGGTGCACCGAACTTCAGCGCGAACTTCGCGACCAGCGGCGCGAGGAAGGTGATCATCACGACCGCCACGAAGGCGCCGACGAACGACGAGGTGAACGCCGCCGTCAGCGCCTGCCCGGCCTTGCCCTTCTGCGCCATCGGGTAGCCGTCGAAGGTGGTCGCGACCGACCACGGCTCGCCGGGAATGTTGAACAGGATCGACGTGATGGCCCCGCCGAACAGCGCGCCCCAGTAGATGCACGACAGCATCACGATCGCCGAGGTCGGCGACATCGTGAAGGTCAGCGGCAGCAAGATTGCCACGCCGTTGGCGCCGCCCAGGCCGGGCAGCACGCCGATCAGCACGCCCAGGGTGATGCCCACGAACATCAACGCCACGTTCATCGGGGTCAGCACGACGGCGAACCCCTGCAGCAGTGAACCCAACTCGTCCATATCGGTGCGTCTCCCGTATTTCTCGTGGTGCCGGTTCAGTAACCGAGGAAGCGCAGCGGTTCGAGCGTGCCCTTGTAGAGCGGCACCTTGAACCAGACCTCGAACATCATGAAGAACAGTGCGTTGACGACCGCGGCGACGGCGAGGCTCTTCCACGCCGGGTACTTGCCCAGGATGATCATGAACAGCGCGATGTAGATCGCGGAAGCGACGTACAGGCCGAGGAATACCGTGGCGAACACATAGAGCGCGGCCGGTGCCAGCACCGACATCACCCGACGGAACTGGAGGCGATCGACGAAGGGGCCCGTATCGCGCTTCTTGCCGAACAGCGACTGGACCAGGATGCCCAGGCTGGAGATGCACACGATCAGGCCGATGTAGAAGGGGAAGTAGCCCGCTCCAGGGCCGTCGCTGGTCCAGCCCGATCCGAGGCGGCGGGCTTCGTAAATGACCACGGATCCGACGACCAACAGGATCGCCGCCACCACCGCGTCGACGGTGCAGTTGCGCGCGAGGACGGGGCCACCGTCCTCTTCTTCGGGTGCTGCATGGCTTGGCATGAGTCGCTCCATGGAGGATGCGTCCGATCGCCAGGCTGGATGGGGCGTGGCTGTCGGAGCACGGAACAGTCTTCCGCCTGACGCCCTGCGGCAGGCGTTTGCGCCGGTGGGCGGCCGCGGCGCGGCGGTCAGGCGGCTTACTTGGCCAGGAATCCGGCGTCAGCCATCAGTTGTCGATGGTTGTTCTCGGCGGCCTCGAGCCACTTCCGGAACTCGGCGCCCGTCATCGCGGTCGTGTTGAATGCGCCCTTCTCCATGAAGTCCTTCCACTCCGGCGTCTCGCGGACCTTCTTCAGCAGGTCGACGTAGAAACTCACCTGCTCCGGCGTCACGCCGGGCGCCATGAAGACGCCGCGCAGCATCACGTAGTCGGTCGGGATACCGGCTTCCTTGCAGGTCGGAATGTCGGACCATGACTGCGTGTCGGTGACCTTTTCCTTGTAAGGCATGCGGTCGTGGTCGAACACGCACAGGGCCCGCAGCTTGCCGGCACGCCATTGGGCTACGGCCTCGACAGGATTGTTCACCGTCGAGTCGAGGTGCCCGCCGACGAGCTGCACCGCGACTTCGCCGCCGCCCTTGTACGGCACGTAGATGAACTTGGTGCCCGTGGCCTTCTCGAGGCCGACGGTGATGATCTGGTCCTCCTGCTTGGAGCCGGTTCCGCCCATCTTGAACTTGCTCGGGCCGGCGGCCTTGACGGCGGCCATGTACTCGGCGGCGGATTTGTACGGCTTGTCCGCATTGACCCACAGCACGAACTGGTCGAGCGCCATCATCGAGATCGGCGTCATGTCCTTCCAGTTGAACGGCACGCCCGTGGCCATCGGCGTGGTGAAGAGGTTGGACAGTGTGATGATGATCTTGTTCGGGTCGCCTTTCGCTTCCTTCACGGCCAGGAAGCCTTCGGCGCCGGCGCCGCCCGACTTGTTGACGACGACAAGCGACTCCTTCATCAGCTTGTGCTTGACGATGATGCCCTGGATCAGGCGCGCCATCTGGTCCGCGCCGCCGCCGGTACCGGCCGGCACCACGAACTCGACCGGTTTGGTCGGTTCCCAGGCGAAGGCGGGTGCTGCAAGCAGCAGGGCAAGCAGCGCCGATGCGCGGACGCCGATGTGGCGGCGGGAATGCGAAGTGAAGTCCTTGAACATGTTGTCCCCCTGTTTTTGATGCGCCCGTTGCGGCGGCGCCCGTGCGAAAACGCCGGTGGCCAAATACTGCGGCCCGCGCTTTGGATCGGAGCTTGACCGCGGTCAATTATTTCGGACGAACGCGTCGGGGTTGCCCCGCATCTCCAAGACCCTGCCCCAACGGAAAAGAGGCCGCAACGGCGGCCTCTTTCGGGTGCATGACGCGCCCTCTGTGCGGGAAAACCCGCATCAGATCCAGTTCAGAACATCGGCGCGGTCCCGGTCAGTTCTGGGGCGCGAGGTTCGCGTTCGCCTGCGCAATCGTGCGCCGGCGCATCGGTGCCAGGACCAGCTTCGCGGCGAGTCCGGCGGCGATCGTGATGGCGGCCGTGAACATGAAGACCCGGTCCCAGTTGCCGCCCGCCGACAAGACCGAGCCGAGCGGAACCAGCAATGCCGCCGTGCCCTTGGCGGTGTAGAGCGTGCCTGCATTCGCCGCCGCGTTCTTCACGCCGAAGGTGTCGGCGCACAAGGCCGGGAAGATCGAGAAGATCTCGCCCCAGCACAGGAACACCAGCGCCGCGAACATCATGAACGCGTAGGGGTCGTGGCCGAACTTCATCAGGCCGAGCAGTGCCAGGCCCTCGCCGACGAAGACGATGGCCATCGTGTTCTCGCGCCCGAGGCGGTCCGAGATGAAGCCGCACAGCGGCCGCGTGAAGCCGTTCGCGAGGTTGTCGATCGCCAGGGTCATCGTCAGCAGCGGCAGGGTCAGGCCGAATCCGAACAGGTGGATCGGAAGTTTGCCGATCCCGTAATCCTTGGCGATCGGGCCGATCTGCGCGGTGGCCATCAGGCCGCCGGCCGCGACCGCGACGAACAGCAGGTAGGTGAGCCAGAACACCGGCGTGCGCACCATCTGCGCGGTGGAGTAGTCGACCTTGCTCATGACGATGCGCGATGGCACGGCGACGCCCTGCGGAGGCACCGGCTTCACCATGAACAGCGCGATCACGAAGATGCAGACGCCTTGCAGGATGCCGAAGAAGAAGAAGGTGTGCTCGTAGCCGGAGGTCTGGATCATGTTCGCGATCGGAACCACCGTCAGCGCCGCGCCTGCGCCGAAGCCCGCGGCGGTGATGCCCGCGGCCAGGCCGCGCTTGTCCGGAAACCACTTCAGCGCATTGCCGACACAGGTGCCGTAGACGCAGCCGGCGCCCAGGCCGCTGACGATCGCGCCGGCATAGAGCTCCACCGGCGTGCTGGCGTAGGAGTTGAGCACCCAGCCCAGCCCGGCGAGCACCGCACCGGCGGCGATGACCGGTCGCGGGCCGAACTTGTCGACCAGCCAGCCTTCCACCGGCACCAGCCAGGTCTCGACGAGGACGAAGACCGAGAACGCCAACTGGATCGCGGTCATGCCCCAGTGGTACTTCGCTTCCATCGGGTTGACGAAAAGCGTCCAGCCGTATTGCAGGTTGGCGATCAGCGCCATGCAGACGACCCCCATCCCCAGTTGCGTCCAGCGGTACGCCGGTGCGTGGGTCGGGGTGGCGGCCGTGCCGGAGGCATTTGCGGTCGAAATGGTGGCGGATGGATGTGTCATGTCGTTCCTGTCCTTGTCTCTCGGGGCTGTCTGCAATCGGGACGATGCGCAGCCGTTCTCTGAAGCGGACGGTGGCCGGACAGAGCGAGAAACTCCGCGTGCCGCCGCGGGGTGAATGTCGATGAGGGCGGGCTGAACCGCTCTTGACCGCGGTCAACTTTCCGGGCGTGTCGCACCCCGGCGGCGCGTAAAGAAACATGAAGCGGGGCGCCGCTTCGCGCCCCGGCCCGCCGACGAAGCACCTTCGCGGCGGGTCGACGAACGCGGCGCGGCAAGGGGCCGCTGACCGCGTCGACAGGTGCCGACCGTGCGGGGTCCGTTCAGGACCCGCACGGCGGGCCAGCAGGCCTCAGGACGTCTGATTCATGTGCGCGCGACGCATCGGCCGCAGCACGAACCACGCCAACAGTGCCGCGAGGGCGTTCATGACGCTGGCGACGATGAACACCGCCTGCCAGCCGCCGGTGGCCGCGGCCAGCACGCTCGACAGCGGGACCAGCAGCGAGGCCGTGCCCTTCGCGGTGTAGAGCATGCCGGCGTTGGCCGCCGCGTACTTCGAACCGAACGTGTCCGCACAGGTCGACGGGAACAGGCTGTAGATCTCGCCCCAGGCGAAGAACACCACGCCGGTCAGGACCACGAACATGATCGGGTTCTGGCCGAAGCTGTACAGCATCAGGATGCCGACGGCTTCGAGCGCGAAGGCGATGAACATCGTCTGCTCGCGGCCGATCTTGTCCGACACCCAGCCGAAGAACGGTCGCGTGAGGCCGTTCAGCACCCGGTCGATCGCCAGCGCGAAGGTCAGCGCCGGCAGCACCAGCCCCATGATGTTGACGGGCACGTCGCCGATCTTGAAGTCCTTCGCGATCGGGGCGAGTTGCGCCGTGGCCATCAGGCCGCCGGCGGCCACCAGCACGAACATCAGGTACATGACCCAGAAGACCGGTTTGCGCACGATCTCGGTCGGCTTGTAGTCGCGTTTGGACTGCTGCACCGTGATGGCGGCAGGGTCCTTCGGATGCTCCGGTGCGCGCGTCAATGCCCAGGCGATCAGGAACACGATCAGCCCCTGGCCGAGGCCGAAGTACAGGAAGGCCGCTTCGTAGCCGTGGGACTTGATGAAGGCCGAGATCGGCACGATGGTCAGCGCCGAGCCGGCGCCGAAGCCGGCTGCCGTCAGGCCCGCGGCCAGGCCGCGCCGGTCCGGGAACCACTTCAGCGCATTGCCCACGCAGGTGCCGTAGACGGCGCCGGCACCGACGCCGGTGACCGCGGCGGCGAAGTACAGCATCGCCAGCGAATCGGCGATCGAGTTCAGCGCCCAGCCCAGGCCGCACAGGATGCCGCCGACCAGGACCACCGGTCGGGGCCCGAAGCGGTCGACCAGGTAGCCCTCGATCGGAACGAGCCAGGTCTCGGTCAGGACGAAGATCGTGAACGCCACCTGGATCGCGGCACGGCTCCAGCCGTGCTTGTCGGCGATCGGGTTGACGAACAGTGTCCAGCCGTACTGCAGGTTGGCGATCATCGCCATGCAGACAATGCCGAGCAGCAGTTGCCCCCATCGGTAGGCGGGACTGCGGGCAACGCTGCGCGGGGGCAGGACTCCCGGCGGATTGGGAATCGTGGCGGACTGATGAATCATGGCAAACCTTGTCTCGTTGAGGATCGATGGGGAGTCGAATCGCCGCTGGGTCGAGTACGCCTTTTCCAGCGCTCGCGCCTGCGTTCCTAATGCAGGCTTCACTTTCCGATGGTTCTTCTTAATACTTCTTGACATCAGTCAAGATCCAAAAAAACGGGATGCTCGTTGTCCCTAGTAGGCAAGCGCCGAGCGCCCGCTGCCGCGATGTCCCCGTCGCCTCGGATTGACGTGCGCCACCGCAGCGTGGCAGACTGCGCGCCTCGCGGCGTGCGCCGCAGGACACCCGCCACGAACCACAGGAGGTACGCCATGAGTCCATCTGCCATCACCTCCTCTTCGTCGGCCTGCGCCCGGGCTGCGCTTCTCTCGTCCCGACGCTGCCGCGTCGCCTGAGTTCCGATTCGCCGCGCCACGCGCGCGGCCGACGTTTCGAATCCCCACCGCTTGCGATGCGCGCCCCCTGCGCGCCGTGACCGGATCGGCGCGCTCGTCGCGCGCCCTTGAAACGAAAGTCGGACACACCACCATGATCGAAATCGATTTCGAGCGCCTGCGCAGCCTCGGCCTGAGGCCCGCGATGGCGAACCGCGCCGCGGTCGTGGCGGCCGAATGCGACGGCGGCCCACCCGGCGCGCCGCCGCTGCGGTTGATGCGGCTCACCGAAGTGCACCGCGAGACCGTTCGGCTGCACGACGGCGCGAGCGAGCACTCGGCGCGAATGTTGCCGCGCCTCGTGCGCACACTGAACGATGCCGACGCCGCGCTGGCCGTCGGCGACTGGGTGCTGGCCGCCGCCGACATGCACGGCGCGTGCTGGGTCCAGGCGCGCGTGCCACCGCTGACGCGCATCGACCGGCGCGACGCCGACGGGCGCCGTCACGCGGTCGTCAGCAACGTCGACACCGCGTTGCTGGTGATGGGCCTGGACGACGACTTCAACGTGCGGCGGCTCGAGCGCTACCTCGCGCTCGTGCAGGCCAGCGGCGGCGGCGACGGCGCGATCGTGCCCGCCGTCGTGCTGACGAAGGTCGACGTGATCGCCGACCGGCCGGGGCTGCTGGCCGAGCGCATCGAGGCGCTGCGCGGGCGCGTGCCGGCGCGCATCGACCTGTTCGCGATCGACGGCACCGACCCGTACACCGTGCAGCAGCTGCAGGCCTGCCTCGGGGCGGGGCAGACGCTGGTCGTGCTCGGCTCGTCGGGCGCCGGCAAGTCGACGCTGACGAACACGCTGCTCGGCCAGCCCGCGCAGGACACCGGCCCGGTGCGCGCGCACGACAGCCGCGGCAGGCACACGACCACCTCGCGCTCGCTGCACCGCCTGCCGGGCGGCGCCTGCATCAGCGACACGCCAGGGCTGCGCGCGCTGCGGCCCGATGTCGACGAGGGCACGCTCGCCGCGGCGTTCGACGACATCGACGCGCTCGCGCCGCAGTGCCGTTTCCGCGATTGCCGCCATCTCGACGAACCCGGCTGCGCGGTGCGCGCCGGTGTGCCGGCCGACCGCGTGCGCCACTACCACAAGCTGCTGCGCGAGGCGCGGCGCGACACGATGAGCGTGCTCGAACGCCGGCAGCAGCTCGCGATGTGGAAGGCGCGCGGGCGCGCCGGCGGCGAGCGCCTGAAGGCCAAGCGCGGAGAGGGCTGAGCCGCCGCGGCGATCAGAACGGCGCGGCGGACTCGAACTGCAGCGCCGCGCCGCTTGCCGGGTGCGCGAAGGCCAGGCTGCTGGCATGCAGCAGCAGCCGTTCGGCGTGCGCGCACACCGCGGGCGGCGCGTAGAGCGCGTCGCCGAGGATCGGGTGGCCGATCGCCAACAGGTGCACGCGCAGCTGGTGCGCGCGGCCGGTGACGGGCTCGAGCTCGAGCCGGGTCGCGTCGCGCGCGGCGTCGAACGCGAGCACGCGCCAGCGCGTCAGCGACGGCTTGCCGTGTGCGGCATCGACCTGCTGGCGCGGCCGGTTCGGCCAGTCGGCGCCGAGCGGCAGGTCGATCTCGCCCTGCTCCGCGGGCAGGCGACCGGCGACGATCGCGATGTAGCGCTTGCGCACCGCGCGCGCCGCGAACGCGCGGCTCAGTGCGCGCTGCATCTCGGCGCCGCGCGCGAACAGCATCAGCCCGGAGGTCGCCATGTCGAGCCGGTGCACGACCTGAGCGTCGGCGTGCAGCGCCTGCACGCGCGCGGCCAGGCAGTCCCGGCCGCGTTCGCCGCGGCCCGGCACCGACAGCAGGCCGCTGTCCTTCAGCGCGACGATGCAGTGCGCATCGACATGCAGGAGCCGCGGCGCGTCGGGCTCGGTCATCAGCGCCGGCTCGTCAGCGCGTCGCGGTTCGCGAGCGCCGGGAACCACCGCAACCACAGCGCCGCGACCAGCAAGGTGCCCAGCCCGCCGAGCAGCACCGAGCCGACCGGCCCGATCAGCGCCGCGGTCACGCCCGACTCGAATTCGCCGAGCTGGTTCGAGGCGCCGATGAAGACCGAGTTGACCGCGCTGACGCGGCCGCGCATCTCGTCCGGGGTGTCGAGCTGCACCAGCGACTGGCGCACGACGACGCTGACCATGTCGCCGGCGCCGGCGACGACGAGCGCGACCAGCGACAGCCCGAACGAGCGCGACAGCCCGAACACGATCGTCGCCGCGCCGTAGACCGCGACCGCGCCGAGCAGCACGCGGCCGGCGTGGCGCGTGATCGGGAAGCGGCTGAGCCACAGCGACAGCGTGAACGCGCCGGCGGCCGGTGCGGCGCGCAGCAGGCCGAGGCCCCAGGGTCCGGTGTGCAGGATGTCCTTCGCGAAGATCGGCAGCAGCGCGGTCGCGCCGCCGAGCAGCACCGCGAACAGGTCGAGCGAGATCGCGCCCAGCACCACCGGCCGATGGCGCACGAAGCGCACGCCGGCGAGCAGCGTGTCGACGCTGATGCGGCGCGCGCTGCCGGCGTCACGGGCGTAGCGCACCCCCGCCACCAGTGCGCTCGACAGCCCGAACAGCGCGGCGCAGACCGCGTACACCGCGTGGGCACCGGCCACGTAGACGAAGCCGCCGAGCGCCGGCCCGGCGACAATCGCGCCCTGCGAGCCCATCGCGCTGAACGCGAGCGCGCGCGGCAGCACGTCGATCGGCACGAGCAAGGGCGCCAGCGCCTGTTGCGCCGGCATCTGGAAGGCCTTCACGGTGCCGAGCAGCACCGAGGTCACGAGCAGCAGGTCGCGGCTGGAGGCATGGCGCGCGGCACTCGCGGCCAGCAGCAGCGCGATCGCGGTCTGTGCCACCTGGCACAGCGCGACGATGCGCGCGCGGTCGAAGCGGTCGACGACGTGGCCGGCCACGAGCACCAGCAGCAGCGCCGGCAGGAACTGCAGCAGGCCGACCAGGCCCAGGTCCCAGGCGCTGCCGGTCAGCTCGTACATCTGCCAGCCGATCGCGACC
>JAYSLR010000096.1:0-6845 GCA_043725365.1 Rhizobacter sp.
GACCTGCCGAAGAACATCGAGGCCTACTACCAGGAGACCGGCCGTGCCGGCCGCGACGGACTGCCCGCCGACGCCTGGATGGCCTACGGCCTGGCCGACGTCGTGAACCAGCGCCGCATGATCGACGAGAGCCCGGCCGCCGAGGAGTTCAAGCGCGGCCAGCGCGGCAAGCTCGATGCGCTGCTGTCGCTGGCCGAGGCGCACGACTGCCGGCGCGTGCGGCTGCTCGCCTACTTCGGCGAAGAGAGCTCGCCCTGCGCTGCCTACCAGAACGCCTGCGACAACTGCCTGAACCCGCCCGCCACCTGGGACGCGACCGAGGCCGCGCGCAAGGCGCTCTCGTGCATCTACCGCTTCCACCAGAACCGCGGCCAGCGCTTCGGTGCCGGGCATCTGATCGACGTGCTGCGCGGCAAGATGACCGACAAGGTCGCGCAGAACGGCCACGAGAGCCTGTCGACCTTCGGCATCGGCGCCGAGATCAGCGAGGCGCAATGGCGCGTCGTGCTGCGCCAGCTGATCGCGCTCGGCCACCTGCGCACCGAGGGCGAATACAACACGCTCGAGCTCACGGCCAGCGCACGCGACGTGCTGCGTGGCGACGTGCGGCTGCTGCTGCGCCAGGCGAGCGAGACCCCGAAGCGCGCGCGCGGCGCGGGCAAGACCACGCGCGGCGCGCGCACCAAGGACAAGGCGCCGCCGATCCCGCTCGACGCCGACGCCAGCGCACGGTTCGAGGCGCTGAAGGCCTGGCGCGCCGAGGTCGCGCGCGAGCACAACCTGCCCGCCTACATCGTGTTCCACGACGCCACGCTCGCCGAGATGGCGCAGGCCGCGCCGGATTCACTCGATGCGCTCGGGCAGATCAGTGGCGTCGGCGCGAAGAAGCTCGAGGCGTATGGGCGCGAGATCCTGCGCGTGCTCGGCGACTGATCAGCTCACGTCGGCGCTGCGACGCCGTTGCGCGTGGCCTGGGCTCCGCGACGGTCACGTCGGACGGCGCCGAGCTCGAGCAGCACGATCTCGGTAACCGCGAAGTTGTCGGCGTATGCCAGCGAGGTCCCATCGACAAGCGCCACCACGGGAATGAACTCGTTCAACACGGCCCCATCGCGAGCGATGAATGTCGGGCCGGCACAGGCCGGAATCACCCCTGTTGGATGGCTGGCACGTAGCACCCCGTCCTCAGGCAGACTTCTCCTCCATGGCCGCCACCGCCGAACCCACCGACGATGCCTTGATGGCCGCCTACGCCGGCGGCGACGCGCGTGGGTTCGAGCAGCTCTATGCGCGCCATCACGCGGGCCTGTACCGCTTCATCCGCCGCCTGCTCGGCAGCGCGCTGAACGCCCAGACCGACGAGGTGTTCCAGGACACCTGGCTGCGCGTGGTGCAGGCGCGTGCGCAATGGCAGCCGCAGGGCGCAAGCTTTCGCACATGGCTGTTCACGCTCGCGCACCACCGCGTCGTCGACCAGCTTCGCCGCAGCGGCCGCGAGGTATCGGTCGATGCCTTCGAGGGCGACGACGGCGCACCCTGGGAGCCCGCGGTTGGGGTGTCCGCGGCCTGGCAGCACTGGCCGGCACCGGCACCGGCAGCGACGCACACCGAGGAGCTCGCGTTCTGGCGTCGCGCCGGCGAAAAGCTTCTGGGCTGCCTGGAGCAACTGCCGATCCCGCAGCGCAGCGCCTTCCTGCTGCACCACGACGACGGCCTCGGGATCGACGAGGTCGCGGGCGCACTCGGCGTCGGCTTCGAGACCGCGAAGACGCGGCTGCGCTATGCGATGAGCAAGCTGCGCACCTGCATGGGTGCCTACCTCGCGCCGCTGGCTTCGGGCGGCGAATCGCGATGAGCCCGTCCGATCACGACGACGAACGCGACGCCTGGCTCAGTGCCGCGCTGCACCACGCGCCCGACGCGCAGGCGGCGCCGCCGCCGGCGCTCAGCGACACGATCCTGCGCCAGGCCCGCGGCGCGGCGCGTGCACCGAAGGCTGCGCCCCCGGCCCGGCCGCGCGCCGCCTGGGCCACGGTCTGGGACTGGCTGGCGCGCCCGCCGGTGGCGGCCGGCTTCGCGAGCCTGATGGTCGCGACCGTGGTCGGCCTGATCTGGTGGGAGCGGCCGATCGACGAGACGCTGGCGCCCCCGAACGTGTCGAGCCCGGCGGCGCGCGTGGCGCCGGCCACTGCGAGTGCGGCGGCGCCCAAAGCCGCGCGCCGCGATGCCGACGCGCCTCGGCCGGCCCCCGCGAGCAGCGGTCGACGACGTCTCGCGGTGACGCCCGAGCCGCTGCCCACAGCACCTGCGGCACCGACACCGTTCGCGGACCGCGGCACGCCCGCGCAGGCGGCGCCCGCCGGCACCGAGCGCAACGCGGCGGCCGAAGCGCGCACCGACACGGGCGCCACGGCCTCGGGCGCGCCGGCGCGTGGCGCCGCCAAGGCCGTGCCGTTCGCGGTGCCCCAGGCTGCGGCGGATCAGCTGCGCCGCGAAGACTCCACGGATGCGCGACCCGCTGCGCTGGCCGCACTGCTCGATTCCGTCGCGGCACAGCCGCAGCGCTGGAGCTGGCAGCGCGGCGAGTCGCGCCGGCCGATGAACCCGGCGCTGCAGGGCTGGCTGCGGCAGCTCGACGGCGCCACCGATGGCCGCTGGCGCGATGCCGGCGGCGTGGCGCCGGCATCGCCGGCCGACGTCGTGCAGCTGTACCGCGACGGCACGCCGGTCGCGACCCTGCAACTGAGCGACGACGCGGTCTGGCTCGCGCCCGGATCGCAGGCCAGCCTGCCGCGCTCCGCGACCCGCACGTTGAAGCAGGCGCTCGACGACGCGACCCGCTGAGCGCGCCGGGGCAGCGCCGGCCGGGCGCGCGGGGCCCGGCCGTTATCATGGTCGGTTTTGCGCGCCTGACCGATGCCCGACCCTGCCGATTCCCCCGCCGCGCCCGCGCGACCTGCTGCGACGACGCTGCGCGCGCCGTCGCAGCAGGTCGCGAACGCGATCCGCGTTCGCGGGGCGCGCACCCACAACCTGAAGAACATCGATCTCGACATTCCGCGCAACCAGCTGGTCGTGATCACCGGCCTGTCCGGGTCGGGCAAGAGCTCGCTCGCCTTCGACACGCTGTACGCCGAGGGCCAGCGCCGCTACGTCGAGAGCTTGTCCGCCTACGCACGGCAGTTCCTGCAGTTGATGGACAAGCCCGACGTCGACGTGATCGAAGGCCTGAGCCCGGCGATCAGCATCGAGCAGAAGGCGACTTCGCACAACCCGCGCTCGACGGTGGGCACCGTCACCGAGATCCACGACTACCTGCGCCTGCTGTACGCGCGCGCCGGCACGCCGTATTGCCCCGATCACCATATGCCGCTGCAGGCTCAGTCGGTGAGCCAGATGGTCGACGCGGCGGTCGCGTTGCCCGAGGGCACGCGGCTGATGGTCGTCGCGCCGGTGGTGCGCGACCGCAAGGGCGAGTTCACCGAGCTGTTCGCCGACATGCAGTCGCAGGGCTACGTGCGCTTCCGCGTCGACGGCGCCGCGTACGAGGCGGCCGACCTGCCCAAGCTCCAGCGCGCCGAGAAGCACGACATCGACGTCGTGATCGATCGCGTCAAGGTCCAGCCCGGTCTGCAGCAGCGCCTGGCCGAGAGCTTCGAGGCGGCGCTGCGCATCGCCGACGGGCGCGCGATCGCGCTCGAGATGGACACCGAACGGGCCCACCTGTTCTCCAGCAAGTTCGCCTGCCCGGTCTGCAGCTACTCGCTGGCCGAGCTCGAGCCGCGGCTGTTCTCGTTCAATTCGCCGGTCGGTGCCTGCCCGACCTGCGACGGCCTGGGCCACACGACCGTGTTCGACGCCGAACGCGTCGTCGCGTTCCCGTCGCTGAGCCTGGCCAGCGGCGCGGTGAAGGGCTGGGACAAGCGCAACGGCTACACCTTCTCGCTGCTCGAAAGCGTGGCCAAGCACTACGCGTTCGACATCGACACCGCGTTCGAGGAGCTGCCGAAGAGCGCGCAGCACGTGCTGCTGCACGGCTCGGGCACGCAGGCGATCGAGTTCGTCTACAGCGCCGAGGGGGCGCGCGGCAAGGCGCGCGTCGTCAAGCGTGCGCACCCGTTCGAGGGCATCCTGCCGAACCTGGAACGGCGTTTCCGCGAAACCGATTCACCCGCGGTGCGCGAGGACCTGATGCGCTACCAGAGCGCGAAGCCCTGCCCCGACTGCCACGGCACACGGCTGCGGCGCGAGGCGCGCAACGTGTTCCTGGTCGACGCGGCCGGCAGCACGCGCGAACCGATCTTCCGGGTCGAGCACTTCACCTTGCGCGAGTGCCTGGCCTACTTCGAGCAGTTGCAGCTGCAGGGCGCGAAGGCCGAGATCGCCGACAAGGTCGTGCGCGAGATCCGCTCGCGGCTGAAGTTCCTGAACGACGTCGGCCTGAACTACCTGAGCCTGGACCGCAACGCCGATTCGCTCTCGGGCGGCGAGTCGCAGCGCATCCGCCTCGCGTCGCAGATCGGCTCGGGGCTGACCGGCGTGATGTACGTGCTCGACGAGCCCAGCATCGGGCTGCACCAGCGCGACAACGAGCGCCTGATCGGCACCTTGCGCCACCTGCGCGACATCGGCAACAGCGTGCTCGTGGTCGAGCACGACGAGGACGCGATCCGGGCCGCCGACCACGTCATCGACATGGGCCCGGGCGCCGGCGTGCACGGCGGGCGCGTGATGGCGCAGGGCACGGCCGACGAAGTGGCGGCGAACCCGGATTCGCTGACCGGCAAGTATTTGTCGCGCGCGCTGCGCATCGCGGTGCCGGCGCGC
The DNA here is from genome assembly GCA_043725365.1 of Rhizobacter sp. Classification (GTDB taxonomy): domain Bacteria; phylum Pseudomonadota; class Gammaproteobacteria; order Burkholderiales; family Burkholderiaceae_C; genus LMDS01. The sequence goes on from JAYSLR010000096.1 coordinate 4,828, forward strand.
CGCGTCAAGCGCCGCGGGCAGGCGTGGGAAGCACACGGCGACACGGCGACCGAGCTGCGCATCGTCGGCGCGCGCGGCAACAACCTGAAGAACGTCAGCGTCGAGATCCCGGTCGGGCTGCTGACCTGCGTCACCGGCGTGTCCGGCTCGGGCAAGAGCACGCTGGTCAACGACACGCTCTACGCAACGGTCGCGCGCAAGCTCTACAACAGCCACGCCGAGGCGGAACCGGTCGATTCGATCGAGGGCCTGGACGCGTTCGACAAGGTCATCAACGTCGACCAGAGCCCGATCGGCCGCACGCCGCGCAGCAACCCGGCGACCTACACCGGCATGTTCACGCCGATCCGCGAACTGTTCGCCGAGATGAACACCGCGAAGGAGCGCGGCTACGGCCCGGGGCGCTTCAGCTTCAATGTCGCCGGCGGACGCTGCGAGGCCTGCCAGGGCGACGGCGTGCTGAAGGTCGAGATGCACTTCCTGCCCGACGTGTACGTGCCCTGCGACGTCTGCCACGGCAAGCGCTACAACCGCGAGACGCTGGAGGTGCTTTACAAGGGCAGGAACATCACCGACGTGCTGAACCTGACCGTCGAGGACGCGCACGCCTACTTCAGCGCGGTGCCGAACATCGCGCGCAAGCTGCAGACGCTGCTCGACGTCGGCCTGGGCTACATCCGCCTCGGCCAGAGCGCGACCACGCTCAGCGGCGGCGAGGCGCAGCGCGTCAAGCTCGCGCTGGAGCTGAGCAAGCGCGACACCGGCCGCACGCTCTACATCCTCGACGAGCCGACCACCGGACTGCACTTCGCCGACATCGACCTGCTGCTGCGCGTGCTGCACACCTTGCGCGACGCCGGCAACACGATCGTCGTGATCGAGCACAACCTGGACGTCATCAAGACCGCCGACTGGATCATCGACATGGGCCCGGAAGGCGGCGCCGGCGGCGGCACGGTGCTGGTGGCCGGCACGCCGGAGACCGTCGCCGCGGACCCGGCGAGCTTCACCGGTCGCTACCTGGAGCCGCTGCTCAGGCCTTGACGCGGCGCCGGTGTGCCAGCGCGAGCGCCGCCAGCCCGCCGAGCATCAGCGCCCAGGTCTGCGGCTCGGGCACCGGCGGTGTCGGCGGCGGGGCGCCCGGCGGCCCGCTGCCGCCGACCGGCGGCGTCGAGGTCGTGATCAGGATCGGGCCCCCGGGCCCCGGGAAGCCTCCGGGCGGGGTGTCGCCGCCATAGACCGGCGGGGGCTCCCAGGCCTGGGGCCTGGCGAAGCTGGGGGAGTCGTCCTGCGCCAGCGGGGCCGTCTTCGGATCGCCCACCGGCCCCGCCAGCACGGCGGCCGGCGGCACCGGTTCATCGACGGCCTCCGGTGCCTCGGCGTGGTCGGCGTCCACCGCCCGGCGGCTGATGCGGCTCACATTGCGGCACACCGTCGGCACCAGGATGCACTGGCCGCCTTCGCAGTAGACGAGGCCGCGCTCCTTCATCCCCGAGGTCCAGGCCGAGCGCGTCACCGAGTGGCAGATCTGGTGCGTGCCGAAATGCATGTCGCGGATCGTGCTGCCGTATTGCTGGCCGGCGCGCCCTTCGATGCTGTCGCGGCGGATGCTGACCAGGTCGTCGTAGTCGCGCTTCGCCATGCGCGCCTTCAGGCGTTCGCGCACATCGACCGGGATGTCGGTGTAGCGGTCGACGGCCGCGACCACATCGCCCATGAACGGGTTCGCGCCGGGATGGTTCCAACTGCACGAGTCGAACTCGACCGTCGACGGCGTCGCGGCCGCACCGTTGGAGGATCTCGCGAAGGTCGGTGCGACGCCCGCACAGGCCAGCGCGAGGACGATCAATGCGCTGCGAACCGGGCCCATGGCAGTAATGTAATAGGTTGCGACATGAGAAAGAATTTACAGGCACTGTAACGCGCCGGTCTTCCGCGGACGCGGGGCTTCCCCCGAAGCGCGGGTGGTCACATGTCACGCTTCGCGGCGCTTCGTTAAATAGGCACGCCAGCAGGCC
>JAYSLR010000097.1:0-7197 GCA_043725365.1 Rhizobacter sp.
CACCAGCACCAGCAGCACCTCGGCGCTGCGGTGGAAGTCGAACACGTCGAGCGACGCGAAGCCGCTGGTCTGCGCCAGCAGCGCGCCGGCCGCGCCGGCGATCGCCGCGGCCACGGTGTAGACCGTGACCAGGCGCGCGTTCACCGACAGCCCGATGCTCGCCGCGCGGAGGCGATTGTCGCGCAGCGCCTGCAGCGAGAAGCCGAACGGCGAATGCACGAGCCGACGCGCCAGCAGCAGGGCCACGATCAGCACGAACAGCGTGTAGCCATAGGCGGTGCGGCCGTAGAGGTCGAAGTCGAAGCGACCGAACGGCGTGGCCAGCGGGCCCATCGCGACGCCTTGCAGGCCGTCGGCACCGCCGGTCAGCCAGTCGAGCTTGTTCGCCAGTTCGTACAGGATCGATGCGACGCCGAGCGTGACCATCAGGCGCGTCAGGTCGGAGCCGCGCAGGATCAGCAGGCTGCAGACCGCGCCGAGCACGGCCGTCAGCGCGATCGCCACGAGCATGCCGATCCACGGGTCCGGCATCACGAGCTTGGCGAACAGCGCCGCCGCGTAGGCGCCGAAACCGAAGAACGCCGCGTGGCCGAGCGAGACGATGCCGGCGTAGCCCAGGATCAGGTCGAGCGAGACCGCGAACAGCGCCAGGATCGCGATCTCGTTCAGCAGCAGCGCCTGCGACGGCAGCGCGACCCATGAGACCAGCAGCGCGAGCAGCAGCGCGCCTTCCCACCAGCGCCAGCGGGCGTCGTGTCTCAGCCCCGTGGCAGCGGCGCTCACTTGCCGCCCCCGGCACGCGCGAACAGCCCTTGGGGGCGGACCATCAGGATCACGATCATCAGCGTGTAGACGATGAAGGCGCCGAGCTTGGGCACGTAGTACTTGCCGGCGACATCGGCGATGCCCAGCAGCAGCGCCGCGAGCAGCGGCCCGGTGATCGTGGTCGTACCGCCGACCGAGCAGACGATCAGGAAATAGATCATGAACTTGAGCGGGAAGCCCGGGTCCAGGCCGAGCACCTCGGCGCCGAGCGCGCCGCCCAGGCCGGCCAGGCCGGAGCCGACCGCGAAGGTCAGCAGGAAGATGCGGTTCACGTTCAGGCCCAGGCCGCCAGCCACGCGCGGGTCGTCGACCGACGCGCGCAACTGCGCGCCGAAGCGCGTGCGCGTCAGCACCGCCTGCAGCGCCAGGGTCAGCGCGGCACACACGACGATGATGAACAGGCGGTACTTGCCGATGCCGACCCACGAGATGTCGAAGCGGCCCTGCAGCCAGTCGGGGAGCTGGATGTTCTGCTGCATCGAGCCGAGGACGTAATCGACCGCGGTGACCGCGATGAACACCAGGCCGATCGAGAACAGCACCTGGTCGAGGTGCGGCTTCGCGTACATGCGGCGGTACAGCAGCGGTTCGAGCAGCGCGCCGATCGCGGCGGCGCCGAGGAACGCGAGCGGCAGGCAGACCAGGAACGGCACGCCAAACCGGTTCATCAGCAGCACCGTGATGTAGCCGCCGGCCATCGCGAACGCGCCGTGCGCGAGGTTGATGAAGTTCATCAGCCCCAGCGTCACGGCCAGCCCGACCGCGAGCACGAACAGCAGCATGCCGTAGGCGATGCCGTCGAACAGAAGGGTCAACATGCGTTCATGTCAGCCCCTCGCCCGACGGGTACGTCGGTCGATCCCCCGAGGGGATGGCGTGCCTGCTTGGGAGCGGCCCGGCGCTCGGCCCGCTTCGATGCATCGATCGAACTCGCGACATGCCCTGCTCACTTGGCCTTGCCGGGATCCTTCACGGCCTTGATCACGTCGAACTCGACGTTGTAGAGCTGGTTGCCCATCGCCGGCACGCGCTCGACCTTGCGGATGTAGACGTCCTGCACGATGTCGCGCGTCTGCGCGTCGATCAGCACCGGGCCGCGCGGGCTCTCGAAGATCTGGCCCTTCATCGCATTCAGCAGCGCCTCGCCGCCGGCGCCCTTGGTCGCCTCGAGGGCCTTGTAGATCACGCGCATGCCGTCATAGCCGCCGACCGCCATGAAGTTCGGGCGGAACTTGTTCGCGGCCTCAAAGGCGGCCACGAACTTCTTGTTCGTCGCCGACGGGTGCGCGGCCGAATAGTGGTGCGAGTTGATGACGCCGATCGCGACGTCGCCCATGTCGTTGAGCTGGTCGTCGTCGGTCACGTCGCCGGTGGCGATCAGCCGGATGCCCGACTTGTCCAGGCCGCGCTCGGCGAACTGCTTCATGAACGAGGCGCCCTGGCCCGAGGGCAGGAACACGAACAGCGCGTCCGGCTTGGCGTCGATCACCTTCTGCAGCACGGGCGCGAAATCGGGCGCCTTCAGCGGCGTGCGCAGCTTGTCGAGGATCTGGCCGCCGTCGAGGCGGAACTGGCTGTCGAAGAACTTCTCGGCGTCGAAGCCCGGGCCGTAGTCGGCCACCAGCGTCACGGCCTTCTTGATCTTGTTCTTCGCGGCCCAGTCGGCGATGCCGATCGTGACCTGCGGCAGCGTGAAGCTGGTGCGCACGATGTAGGGCGAGGCCTGGGTGATGCTCGACGTCGCCGCGGCCATCACGACCATCGGCGTCTTGCTCTGGGTGGCCAGCGGCGCGGTCGCGAACGCGGTCGGCGTGATGCCGAAGCCGGCGATCACCTCGACCTTGTCGTTGACGATCATCTCCTGCGCGATGCGCTTGGTGGCGTCGGGCACGGCGCCGTCGTCCTTCAGGATCACCTCGACCGTGCGACCGGCGATCTTGTTGCCGTTCTGCGCCATCCACAGCTTGACGGCGGCGTCGATCTGGCGGCCGGTGGAGGCCGACTGGCCGGTCATCGGCAGGATCAGGCCGATCTTGATCGGGCCGGTGTCGGCCGCCCAGGCCGCGGCCCCGCTGGCAGCGGCGATCAGGCCGAGGGCGGTCTTCAGGACAAGGCGACGGGGTTGGCGAGAGGTCATGGGGGTCTCCGTGAAAGTCGTTTCGAATGGCGGGTCAGAGCGCCTGCAAATGTAGCCGCGCGCGTCAGTCCGGCCGATAAGCAGAATCCAGCACGAGCCCGCCGCCGCTGACACGCGACACGCAGGCGCACAGCCGCGTGCCGGCGCGCTTCTCGGGCTCGCTGAAGAACACGTCGCGATGGTCGATGCGGCCGTGGGCCTCGAGCACGTCGACCGCGCACAGCCCGCACTCGCCGCGCCGGCAATCGAACAGCGTGTCGATGCCGGCATCGTTCAGCACGTCGAGCAGCGTGCGGTCGGCCGGCACCTGCAACTCGACGCCGTGGCGCGGCAGCCGCACCCAGAACGCCTCGTTCGCGACCGCGCCGCTGTTGCCGAAGGTCTCGAAGCGCAGGTTCGCCGGCGCGCGATCGGTCCGGGCCCAGGCGGCGCGCACCGCGTCGAGCATCGGCAGCGGGCCGCACATCAGCAGCAGCGCGTCCGGCTGCAGCGCGGCGATCTCCTCAGTGAACGCGATGCGCTGGCCGGCGTCGTCGGCGAAGGTCTGCAGTCGATCGCCGAGCGCGGTCCGCAGCGACTCGCCGAACGCGAACTCGGCCGCGTTGCGCGCCGCGTAGAGCAGGCGCACGTCGGCGCCGCGCGCATGCAGCAGCTGCGCCATGCCGACGATCGGCGTGATGCCGATCCCGCCCGCGACGAGCAGGTACTGCGGCGCGCCCAGCGGCAGCTCGAAGTGGTTGTTCGGCTCGCCGACCCAGAGTTCGGCACCGGCCTCGAGCGACCACAGGTAGGCCGAGCCGCCGCGGCTCGGGTCGGCCCGCTTCACGGCGATGCGGTAGACCTCGCGGTCGGCGTCGGCGCCCCGCCCCGGCACACCGACCAGCGAATACGAGCGCGTCTCGTCGCGGCCGCCGACCGGCAGGCGCAGGTTCAGGTGGCTGCCGACCGTCCACGGCCGCACGCCGCCCTCGGGCCGGATCTCGAACTCGCGCACCGTCGGCGTCAGGTCGCGCCGGGCGCGCACGGTGGCCGGGTGCCATTGCGGCGGGTTTCGCATCCCTTGTTCCTGCGAGGTTCAGCGCGCGGCCGGGCGCCGGATCAGGCTCGCGCCCGGCACCAGGTGCAGCGTCTTGTGGCTCAGCAGCGCCTGCTGCAGGTTGCGCCGCGCGATGCGCGCGTGCTCGCGCATCAGGCTCTCGGCGCGCGCACCCTCGCGCTGCACGATCGCCTCGATCACCATGTGGTGCTGGGCCTGCGCGACGACGAGCACGTCGCGCGCGTCGGGGCCGACGGCCTGCGCGAGCACGAAGCCGTTCGGCGAGGCGAACGGCAGCGCCACCGCCTTCTCGAGCTGGCGCCGGATCAGCGGGCTGCCGGCCATCTCGGCGAGCAAGGCATGGAAGCGCGCGTTCTGCTGCACGTAGATCGAGAAGGTCTCGTCGGTCAGCTCCGGCCGCGCCAGCGCCGCGTCGATGCGCGCGAGGCAGGCGCGGGCCTGCGCGATCAGCGCCGCGCCGACGCCGCGCTCGGCGGCCAGACGCGCGGCCAAGCCTTCCATCGTGCCGCGCACTTCGATCGCATCATGGATGTCGGCCTCGGAGAAGTTCCTCACCGCGTAGCCGCCGCCGGGCAGCGCGTCGAGCAACCCCTCCTCGGCGAGCCGCACCAGCGCGTGGCGCACCGGCGTGCGCGAGACGTTCAGCCGCTCGACCAACCACAGCTCGGCGATGCGCGCGCCCGGCGTCAGCTCGCCGCCGAGGATCAGCTCGCGCAACGCGAGCTGGGCCTTGACGGTCTGCGGAGCCGACGACCCCTCGCCCGGCGCGTACGCCGTGCGGTCCCCAGGGGCCACGATGGGCCCCTTCGTGGCCCTTGGAACGCGGGCCGGCTTGGGAGCGGCCCGGCGCTCGGCCCGCAGCTCGCTCGTCATGCCGTGGACCGCAGCGGGATCGGCGCGCGCGGGTGGGCCGACGGCGCGCCAGCCTCGAGCGCGATCATCCGATCGATCAGCTTGCGCATCCACATCGAGCCGGCGTCGATGTTCAGGTTGTAGAAGCTGTAGCCGGGGTGCTCGTCGATCGCCTGCTGCTGCGCCTCGAGGATCAGCTCGTCCTCGCGGAAGATGCTCGCCACGCCCTCGCGCAGCTCGTGCGTCAGGCGTTGCTCGCCGAGACAGTAGTTGCGCGCGAAGGCCCAGAAGTACAGGCAGGTGGTGTCGGTCTCGGGCGTGATCGTGTTCAGCACGTAGCCGTTGACGCCGCGGCGGCGGTCGCCCGGCTGGCCGTCCTTCGGAACCGCGCCGCTGCCCGCGGGCGCGACACCGACGTCGATGGCGATCGTCGCCGGCGCCTCGAAGCGGATGATCTGCCAGCGGTCGACCCGGCCTTCGTAGCCGGTCGCATGGCGGATCTGCGCGGCCCAGAACGGCGGCGCCTCGATGTCCTCCATCCAGCGCGTGACGGTGGCCGTGCGGTCGCCGTGCGTGGCGACGAACGGCGCCTCGGCGACCGCGCGCTGGCCGATGCTGGAGCCGTGCACGAAGGTCTCGTGCGTCAGGTCCATCAGGTTGTCGAGCACGAGGCGGTAGTCGCACTTGACGCGGATCATCTTGCCGTCGCCGGCCCAGGCCGGGTCGTCGTTCCAGTGCAGGTCGGGGATCAGCGCGGTGTCGGCGAGCGCCGGGTCGCCGGGCCAGACCCAGACGAAGCGGTGCTTCTCGGCCGCCGGGAAGCTGCGCACGCAGGCCGACGGGTTGATCGTCTCCTGCGAGGGCATGTGGGTGCAGCGGCCGTCGGCGTTGTAGACCAGGCCGTGGTAGCCGCAGGTCAGCTCGTCGCCGTTCAGCCGCCCCTTCGACAGCGGCAGCAGCCGGTGCCAGCACGCGTCCTCGAGGATCGCGACCGTGCCGTCGAGCTGGCGGAACATCACCAGCTTCTGGTTGCAGACGGTGCGCGCGAGCAGTTCGTGCCGCAGCTCGACGTCGCAGGCGCAGGCGTACCAGGCATTCAGCGGGAAGGTCATCATGGCTCGCGCCCGGCTCTGTATACAGCGGACGAGTTTCTTGCCCATTGGAACCGCTTTGAATTAGGGTTATCCCTAGCTATTTGCCGATTCATGTATCCAACAATGGGCCTCCCCGTGACCGAGACCACCCCGATGACGCTGCGACAGACACCCCCCTTCCGCGCCGACCACGTCGGCAGCTTCCTGCGCCCGAAGTTCCTGCTCGACGCCCGCGAGCAGCGCGCCAAAGGCGCGATCACAGCCGCGCAGCTGCGCGCCGTCGAGGACCAGGCGATCACCGAGATCGTCAAGTTCCAGGAAGACGTGGGCCTGCAGTCGATCACCGACGGCGAGTTCCGCCGCACCTACTTCCACATCGACTTCCTCGAGCAGCTCGGCGGCGTGAAGACCGACATCCCGGTCACGATCGTGCGCCCCGACGGCAGCGAGGAACTCGCGCCGCCGGTGATGCGGGTGGTCGGCAAGGTCGAGCATGTGAAGGACATCCAGCGGGCCGACTTCGAGTACCTGAAATCGCAGGTCAGCGCCGGCCGCACGCCGAAGGTCACGATCCCGTCGCCGACCATGCTGCACTTCCGCGGCGGCCGCGCCGGCATCAGCAAGGAACACTACCCGGAGCTCGACCCGGCCTTCTACGACGACGTCGCGACCGCTTACGGCGACGAACTCCGCTCGCTGGCCGCGGCGGGCTGCACCTACGTGCAGATGGACGACACCAACCTCGCCTACCTGTGCGACGACAAGATGCGCGAGGCGGCGCGCCAGCGCGGCGACGACCCGAACGAGCTGCCGCACCGCTACGCGATGTTCATCAACAAGGTCGTCGCCCAGAAACCCGCCGGCATGACGCTGGCGATGCACCTGTGCCGCGGCAATTTCAAGAGCACGCACGCGGCGGCCGGCAACTACGAGCCGGTGGCCGAAGCGCTGCTGGCCGAGATGAATCTCGACGCCTACTTCATGGAGTACGACGACGAGCGCTCCGGCGACTTCCGCCCGCTGCGCTACCTGCCGAAGGGCAAGATCGTCGTGCTCGGCCTGGTCACGACCAAGTTCGGCGAGATGGAATCGAAGGACCTGCTGAAGCGCCGGATCGACGAGGCCGCGAAGTTCGCGCCGCTCGACCAGCTGTGCCTGAGCCCGCAGTGCGGCTTCAGCAGCACGGTGCACGGCAACAACATCGCGGTGCAGGCGCAGCGCGACAAGCTGCG
>JAYSLR010000098.1:0-8956 GCA_043725365.1 Rhizobacter sp.
GAACTACAAGGACCAGGCCTGGGACGGCCCGCGCTTCTGCATCGTCTCGCACCTGCTGTCGGTCTCGAAGAACTGGCGCGTGCGCCTGAAGGTCTTCGCGCCCGATGACGACGTGCCGGTGGTTGCCTCGCTCACCGACGTGTGGAGTTCGGTCAACTGGTTCGAGCGCGAAGCCTTCGACCTCTACGGCATCATCTTCGAAGGTCACAACGACCTGCGCCGCATCCTGACCGACTACGGCTTCATCGGGCACCCGTTCCGGAAAGATTTCCCGGTCTCGGGCCACGTCGAAATGCGCTACGACGACGAGCAGAAGCGCGTGATCTACCAGCCGGTGACGATCGAGCCGCGCGAGATCACGCCGCGCATCATTCGCGAAGACAACTACGGCGGGCTGCACTGAGCGCGCAGGCGCGATTCAGATTCCTATGGCCGACATCAAGAACTACACGCTGAACTTCGGGCCCCAGCATCCCGCGGCGCACGGCGTGCTGCGCCTCGTGCTCGAGCTCGACGGCGAGGTGATCCAGCGCGCCGACCCGCACATCGGCTTGCTGCACCGCGCGACCGAGAAGCTCGCCGAGAGCAAGACCTTCATCCAGTCGCTGCCCTACATGGACCGGCTCGACTACGTGTCGATGATGTCCAACGAGCACGCCTACTGCCTGGCGATCGAGAAGCTGCTCGGCGTCGACGTCCCCGTCCGCGCGCAGTACATCCGCGTGATGTTCGACGAGATCACGCGCTTGCTGAACCACCTGATGTGGCTGGGCGCGCACGGGCTGGACTGCGGCGCGATGAACATCTTCATCTACTGCTTCCGCGAGCGCGAGGACCTGTTCGACATGTACGAGGCGGCGTCGGGCGCGCGCATGCATGCGGCCTACTACCGCCCGGGCGGCGTGTACCGCGACCTGCCCGACGCGATGCCCCAGTACAAGGCCTCGAAGATCCGCAACGCGAAGGCGATGTCGCAGCTCAACGAGAACCGCCAGGGCTCGCTGCTCGACTTCATCGACGACTTCACGAAGCGCTTCCCGAAGTGCGTCGACGACTACGAGACGCTGCTGACTGATAACCGCATCTGGAAGCAGCGTACCGTCGGCATCGGCGTGGTCACGCCCGAGCGCGCGCTGAACCTGGGATTCACCGGCCCGATGCTGCGCGGCTCCGGCGTGCTCTGGGACCTGCGCAAGCACCAGCCCTACGAGGTCTACGACCGGATGGACTTCGACGTGCCGCTGGGCGTGAACGGCGACACCTACGACCGCTACCTGGTGCGCGTCGCCGAGATGCGCCAGGCGAATCGCATCATCAAGCAGTGCGTCGACTGGCTGCGCGCGAACCCGGGCCCGGTGATCACGACGAACCACAAGGTCGCCCCGCCGTCGCGGCTGGACATGAAGAGCGGCATGGAGGATCTGATCCACCACTTCAAGCTCTTCACCGAAGGCTTCCACGTGCCCGAGGGCGAGGCCTACGCGGCGGTCGAGCACCCGAAGGGCGAGTTCGGTATCTACATCGTCAGCGACGGCGCGAACAAGCCGTACCGGCTGAAGATCCGTCCGCCCGGCTTCCCGCACCTGGCCTCGCTCGACGAACTGTCGCGCGGCCACATGATTGCCGACGCGGTCGCGCTGATCGGCACGATGGACATTGTTTTTGGCGAGATCGATCGATGATCAGCGACTCCACGCGTGCGCGCTTCGACAAGGAAGTCGCGAAGTACCCGGCCGACCAGAAGCAGTCGGCGGTGATGGCCTGCCTGGCGATCGTGCAGCAGGAGCAGGGCCATGTGTCGGCCGAGAGCGAGAAGCTCGTCGCCGAATACCTCGGCATGCCGCCGATCGCGGTGCACGAGGTCACGACCTTCTACAACATGTACAACCAGCGGCCGCTGGGGCGCTACAAGCTCAACGTCTGCACCAACCTGCCGTGCCAGTTGCGCGACGGGCAGCAGGCGCTCGACCACCTGTGCCACCGTCTCGGCGTCGAAGAGGGCGGCACCACGCCCGACGGCCTGTTCACGGTGCAGAAGAGCGAATGCCTGGGCGCCTGCGCCGATGCGCCGGTGATGCTGGTGAACGACCGCCAGATGGTCAGCTTCATGAACAATGCGCGGCTCGACGAACTGGTCGAGACGCTGAAGGCGCACACGCCATGAACCCGCAGTTGGACTTGTCGAAGTTTCAGGCGACGGGCACCGAAACCTGTTTCCACGAGCGCCACATCGGCGCGCAGATCTACGACGGCCTGGACGGCAGGAACTGGCGCCTGAAGGATTACGAGGCGCGCGGCGGCTACCAGGCCTTGCGCAAGATTCTCGAGGTGGGCGACGGCAAGGGCATGACGCCGGACCAGGTCATCGCCGAGGTCAAGACCTCGGGCCTGCGCGGCCGCGGCGGTGCAGGGTTCCCGACCGGCCTGAAGTGGAGCTTCATGCCGCGCCAGTTCCCGGGCCCGAAGTACCTCGTCTGCAACTCCGACGAAGGCGAGCCCGGCACCTGCAAGGACCGCGACATCCTGATGTTCAACCCGCACATCGTCATCGAGGGCATGGCGATCGCGGCGTATGCGATGGGCATCAAGGTCGGCTACAACTACATCCACGGCGAGATCTTCGAGGTCTACGATCGTTTCGAGGAGGCGCTCGAGGAAGCGCGTGCCGCCGGCTACCTCGGCGACAACATCGTGGGTTCGACCTACAGCTTCCAGCTGCACGCCGCGCATGGCTTCGGCGCCTACATCTGCGGCGAAGAGACCGCGCTGCTCGAGTCGCTCGAGGGCAAGAAGGGCCAGCCGCGCTTCAAGCCGCCGTTCCCGGCGAGCTACGGCCTGTACGGCAAGCCGACGACGATCAACAACACCGAAACGTTCGCGGCGGTGCCCTGGATCATCCGCAACGGCGGCGAGCCGTACCTTGCGATCGGCAAGCCGAACAACGGCGGCACGAAGATCTTCTCGGTCGTCGGCGATGTGCAAAGGCCCGGCAACTTCGAGGTGCCGCTCGGCACGCCGTTCACCAAGCTGCTCGAACTCGCCGGTGGCGTGCGCGCGGGGCGCACGCTGAAGGCGGTGATCCCGGGCGGTTCGTCGGCGCCGGTGCTGCCGGCGGCGATCATGAACGAGCTGACGATGGACTACGACAGCATCGCCAAGGCCGGCTCGATGCTGGGCTCGGGCGCGGTGATCGTGATGGACGACACCCGCTGCATGGTCAGGAGCCTGCTGCGCCTGAGCTACTTCTACATGCACGAGAGCTGCGGCCAGTGCACGCCGTGCCGCGAGGGCACCGGCTGGCTGTTCCGCATGGTCGACCGCATCGCGAAGGGCGAAGGCCGGATGGAAGACATCGAACTGCTGAACTCGGTCGCCGACAACATCCAGGGCCGCACGATCTGCGCGCTGGGTGACGCCGCCGCGATGCCGGTGCGCGCGATGATCAAGCACTTCCGCGACGAATTCGTCCACCTCATCGAGCACAAGAGCGCCAAGGTCGCGGCCCCTGCCCAAGCGATCGCTGCCTGAACAAGAACATGATCGAAATCGAACTCGACGGCAAGAAGGTGGAGGTGCTCGAGGGCAGCATGATCATGCATGCCGCCGACAACGCCGGCACCTACATCCCGCACTTCTGCTATCACAAAAAGCTCAGCATCGCGGCCAACTGCCGCATGTGCCTGGTCGACGTCGAGAAGGCGCCCAAGCCGATGCCGGCCTGCGCCACGCCGGTGACGCAGGGCATGATCGTGCGCACCAAGAGCCCGAAGGCGCTGCAGGCCCAGAAGGGCGTGATGGAGTTCCTGCTGATCAACCACCCGCTCGACTGCCCGATCTGCGATCAGGGCGGCGAATGCCAGCTGCAGGACCTGGCGGTGGGCTACGGCGCCTCGAGCACGCGCTACAACGAGGAAAAGCGCGTCGTCTTCCACAAGAACGTCGGCCCGCTGATCTCGATGGAGGAGATGAGCCGCTGCATCCACTGCACCCGCTGCGTGCGCTTCGGCCAGGAGGTGGCCGGCGTGATGGAGCTGGGCATGATCCACCGCGGCGAACATTCCGAAATCACCACCGTCGTTGGCGAGACCATCGACTCCGAGCTCTCCGGCAACATGATCGACGTCTGCCCGGTGGGCGCGCTGACCAGCAAGCCGTTCCGCTACAGCGCCCGCACCTGGGAGCTGTCGCGCCGCAAGAGCGTCAGCCCGCACGACAGCACCGGCGCGAACCTGGTCGTGCAGGTCAAGAACAACCAGGTCATGCGCGTCGTGCCGCTCGAGAACGAAGCGGTCAACGAGTGCTGGATCGCCGACCGCGACCGCTTCTCGTACGAGGCGCTGAACAGCCCCGAGCGCCTGACCGCGCCGATGATCAAGCAGGGCGGTGCGTGGAAGGCGGTCGACTGGTCGACGGCGCTCGAATACGTGAGCCGCGGCCTGACGCAGATAGTCGTCGATCACGGGCCACAGAGCATCGGCGCGCTCGGCTCGGCGCACAGCACCGTCGAGGAACTGCACCTGCTGGCCAAGCTGGTGCGCGGCCTGGGCAGCGAGAACATCGATCACCGCACGCGGCATGCCGACTTCACGAACGCTGCGGGCGCTGTCGCGGGCGCGCCTTCGGCGCGCTGGCTCGGCACCAGCATCGCGTCGCTGTCGACGCTGCAGCGCGTGCTCGTCGTCGGCTCGTTCCTGCGCAAGGACCACCCGCTGTTCGCGCAGCGCATCCGCCAGGCCGCGCGCAAGGGCGCGAAGGTGCACAGCCTGAACGCCGCGCACGACGACTGGCTGATGACGATGGCCTCGCAGAGCTCGATCGCGCCGAGCGGCTGGGTCCAGGCGCTGGCCGACATCGCCGTCGCGATCGGCGCCGGGTCCGGTGCGCAAGCGCCGCTGGCGGGCAACGCGACCGACGACGCGAAGGCGATCGCCGCGTCGCTGGCGAGCGGCGAGCGCAAGGCCATCCTGCTCGGCAACGCGGCTGCCCAGCACCCGCAGGCCGCCAGCCTGCTCGCGCTGGCGAACTGGATCGGCGCGCAGACCGGCGCCAGCGTCGGCTACCTGGGCGAGGCCGCGAACACGGTCGGCGCGCAACTCGTCGGTGCGATGCCGCGCGCCGGCGGCCTGAACGCCGGCCAGATGCTCGGCGGCCCGGCGCTGAAGGCCTGCCTGCTGCTGAACGTCGAGCCGACGTTCGACGCGGCGAATGCGGCTGCCGCCAGCGCGGCGATGCAGGCGGCCGAGATGGTCGTCGTGATGAGCCCGTTCAAGGGCGCCGCGCACGACGTGGCCGACGTGCTGCTGCCGATCTCGCCGTTCACCGAGACCTCGGGCACCTTCGTCAATGCCGAGGGCCGCGTGCAGGGCTTCCATGGTGTCGTCAAGCCGCTCGGCGAAGCCCGCCCGGCCTGGAAGGTGCTGCGCGTGCTGGGCAACCTGCTGGCGCTCGACGGCTTCGATTTCGAGACTTCGGAAGATGTGCGGGCCGAGGCGCTCGGCGAGGTCGGCGCGCTCGGCGCACGCCTGAGCAATGCAGGCCACGCGGTGGCGGGCGCCGTCGCCGGCAGCGCAGGTCTGGAGCGGATCGCCGACGTGCCGATCTACGCGACCGATTCGATCGTGCGCCGCGCGAGTTCGCTGCAACTCACCGCCGACGCGCGAGCGCCGTTCGCGAGCCTGCCGCCGCTGCTGTGGTCGACACTCGGCCTGAGTGCCGGCGACAAGGTGCGGATTTCGCAGGGCGCGGCGCAGGCGGTGCTGCCGGCCAGGCTCGACGCGACGCTGGCGGCCACCGCGGTGCGGGTCCCTGCCGGCCATCCCGACACCGCCGCGCTCGGCGCGATGTTCGGCGCCCTCACGGTCGAGAAGGTCTGACCATGCTCGACTCGATCACCGCCTTCGGCAGTTCGATGCTCGGCCCGGTGTGGCCGGTCGTCTGGTCCATCGTCAAGATCGTCGCGCTGGTGCTGCCGCTGATGATCTGCGTCGCCTACCTGACGCTGTGGGAGCGCAAGGCCATCGGCTGGAGCCAGATCCGCCCCGGCCCGAACCGCGTCGGCCCGCTCGGTCTGCTGCAGCCGATCGCCGACGCCGTGAAGCTGATCTTTAAGGAGATCATCGTCCCGAGCGCGGCGAACAAGCCGCTGTTCTTCCTCGGGCCGGTGATGACGATCATGCCGGCGCTGGCCGCGTGGGTCGTGATCCCGTTCGGCCCCGAGGCGGCGCTGTCGAACCTCAATGCCGGGCTGTTGCTGCTGATGGCGATCACCTCGGTCGAGGTCTACGGC
The DNA here is from genome assembly GCA_043725365.1 of Rhizobacter sp. Classification (GTDB taxonomy): domain Bacteria; phylum Pseudomonadota; class Gammaproteobacteria; order Burkholderiales; family Burkholderiaceae_C; genus LMDS01. The sequence continues at coordinate 6,287 of JAYSLR010000098.1, forward strand.
GTGATCATCGCCGGCTGGGCCTCGAACTCGAAGTACGCGTTCCTCGGTGCGCTGCGCGCATCGGCGCAGATGGTCAGCTACGAGATCGCGATCGGCTTCTGCCTGGTCGTCGTGCTGATGGTCAGCGGCAGCCTGAACGTGACCGACATCGTGCTCCAGCAGGGCAGGGGCCTGCTGGCCGAACGCGGCCTGACCTTCCTGTCGTGGAACTGGCTGCCGCTGCTGCCGATCTTCGTCGTCTACTTCATCTCGGGCCTGGCCGAAACCAACCGGCACCCGTTCGACGTCGTCGAGGGCGAGTCCGAAATCGTCGCCGGGCACATGGTCGAGTACTCGGGCATGGCGTTCGCGATGTTCTTCCTGGCCGAGTACGCGAACATGATCCTGATCTCCGTGATCGCGGTGATCATGTTCCTCGGCGGCTGGTACGCGCCGGTGTCGTTCGGCCTGTTCGGCATGGAAACGCCGGCGTGGATCCAGCACACCGCATGGTTCTGGAACTGGCTCTGGCTGTTCGCCAAGACCTTCTGCGTCGTCACCGTGTTCCTGTGGGTGCGTGCGAGCTTCCCGCGCTTCCGCTACGACCAGATCATGCGGCTGGGCTGGAAGATCTTCATCCCGGTCACGCTCGTGTGGCTGGTCGTGGTGGGGCTGTGGATCCAGTCCCCGTGGAACATCTGGAAGTAGGGGGGCGAACCATGGCCACCACCGCATCACCTGTCAAACACTTCTTCTCGAGCTTCCTGCTGGGCGAACTGTTCAAGGGCATGGCCCTGACCGGGCGCCACTTCTGGTCGCGCAAGATCACGGTGCAGTTCCCGGAAGAGAAGACACCGCTGTCGCCGCGATTTCGCGGCCTGCATGCGCTGCGCCGCTACGAGAACGGCGAGGAGCGCTGCATTGCCTGCAAGCTGTGCGAGGCGGTGTGCCCGGCGCTGGCGATCACGATCGAATCCGACGTGCGCGACGACGGCTCGCGTCGCACCACGCGCTACGACATCGACCTGACCAAGTGCATCTTCTGCGGTTTCTGCGAAGAGAGCTGCCCGGTGGACTCGATCGTCGAGACCCACATCTTCGAATACCACGGCGAGAAGCGCGGCGACCTGTACTTCACGAAGGACATGCTGCTGGCCGTGGGTGACCGTTACGAAAGCGAGATCGCCAAAGCCAAGGAGGCGGACGCCCGCTATCGCTGAACCCTCCGGCCGGGCCCGACGGCCCGGCGCGTCGGCCACGGGGTCGGCGCCGCGTGCAAAGAACAACATGGACATCAACACCGCGCTCTTCTACGTCTTCTCGGGCATTCTGCTGTTCGCCGCGTTCCGCGTGATCACCGCGCGCAGCCCGGTGTACGCGGCGCTGTTCCTCGTGCTCGCGTTCTTCAGCGCGGCCTGCGTGTGGATGCTGCTGCGCGCCGAATTCCTCGCGATCGTTCTCGTGCTCGTCTATGTCGGCGCCGTGATGGTGCTGTTCCTGTTCGTCGTGATGATGCTCGACGTCGGCTCCGAGGCGCTGCGCGAGGGCTTCTGGAAGCACTTTCCGGTCGCCGCGCTGGTCGGCGTCGTGATCGCGCTGGAGATGGCCGCGGTGCTGATCCCGGGCTTCCGCCTGAGCGACGCACCGGTGGCCGACGCCGCCGCGATGAAGCTCGGCAACACCAAGCTGCTGGGCATCGAGGTCTACACCAGGTACCTGTACCCGCTGCAGATCGCCGCGGTGCTGCTGCTGGTCGCGATCATCGCGGCGATCGCGCTGACGCTGCGCCGGCGCAAGGATTCGAAGTACCAGAACCCGTCGGACCAGGTGCGCGTGCGCGCCGCCGCCCGGATGCGCATGGTGAAGATGGACGCCGTCGTCGAAGCGCCGGATCCCGTGCCGGCCGCGCCCGCAGGAGAGAAGAAATGAGCCTCGGCACCCTCACGCTCGGCCACTACCTGACGCTCGGCGCGATCCTGTTCGCGTTGTCGGTGATCGGCATCTTCCTGAACCGCAAGAACCTGATCGTGCTGCTGATGTGCATCGAACTGATGCTGCTCGCGGTCAACCTGAACTTCGTCGCGTTCTCGCACTACCTCGGCGACATGGCCGGCCAGGTGTTCGTGTTCTTCATCCTGACCGTGGCGGCAGCCGAGTCGGCGATCGGGCTGGCGATCCTGGTCGTGCTGTTCCGCAACCGCGCCACGATCAACGTCGACGAGCTCGACGCCCTGAAGGGTTGAGGCGCACAAGATGTCTGCACAACTCTCTCAGAACATGCTGCTCGTGGTGCCGCTGGCACCACTGGTCGGGGCAATCGCGGCGGGCCTGTTCGGCAAGGCCATCGGCCGCAAGGGTGCGCACTGGATCACCTGCATCGGCGTCGCGATCTCGCTCGCCATCTCGATCCAGACGCTGCTGGCGGTTCTCGACGGGGCGCGCTTCAACGCCACCATCTACGAGTGGATGAACCTCGGCGGCCTGAAGATGGAGATCGGCTTCCTCGTCGACGGCCTCACCGCAATGATGATGTGCGTCGTGACCTTCGTGTCGCTGATGGTGCACATCTACACCATCGGCTACATGGCCGACGACCCGGGCTACCAGCGCTTCTTCAGCTACATCTCGCTGTTCACGTTCTCGATGCTGATGCTCGTGATGAGCAACAACTTCCTGCAGCTGTTCTTCGGC
>JAYSLR010000099.1:0-3668 GCA_043725365.1 Rhizobacter sp.
GGCGATCGTCGAGTTCGTCGACATCGCCGGGCTGGTGGCCGGCGCGTCCAAGGGCGAAGGCCTGGGCAACCAGTTCCTCGCGCACATCCGCGAGACCGATGCGATCGTCAACGTGGTGCGCTGTTTCGATGACGAGAACGTGATCCACGTCGCCGGCAAGGTCGATCCGATCTCCGACATCGAGGTGATCCAGACCGAACTGTGCCTGGCCGACATGGGCACGGTCGAGAAGGGCCTGCACCGCTACAACAAGGTCGCGCGCTCCGGCGACAAGGAAGCGCAGAAGATCGTCGATGTGCTGACCAAGTGCATGGCCGCGCTCGACCAGGGCAAGCCGGTGCGCGCCATCGCGTTCGGCAAGGAGGAACTGCTGCTGGTCAAGCCGCTGTGCCTGATCACCGCGAAGCCGGCGATGTTCGTCGGCAACGTCGACGAGAACGGCTTCGAGAACAACCCCTACCTCGACCGGCTGCGTGCCTACGCCGACGGCCAGGGGGCGCCGGTCGTCGCGATCTGCGCCAAGACCGAGGCCGAGCTGTCGGAGATGAGCGACGAGGACCGGCTGATGTTCCTGTCCGAAATGGGCCAGACCGAGCCGGGCCTGAACCGACTGATCCGCGCCGCGTTCTCGTTGCTCGGGCTGCAGACCTACTTCACCGCCGGCGTCAAGGAAGTGCGCGCCTGGACCATCCACGTCGGCGACACCGCGCCGCAGGCAGCCGGCGTGATCCACACCGATTTCGAGCGCGGCTTCATCCGTGCGCAGACGATCGCGTTCGCCGATTTCGTCGCCTTCAAGGGCGAGCAGGGCGCGAAGGACGCGGGCAAGATGCGCGCCGAGGGCAAGGAATACGTCGTCAAGGACGGCGACGTGCTGAATTTCCTGTTCAATGGGTGATGGTTCGTCCGTCTCGACCCTGCAACGATTTGCCGCAGGCGGCGTCCCGCGCCGCGCCAAGCCGCGCAAAATCGCGGTTTCCGTGAACCCGGCCTCGCCGGTCCACCCGCAGCCCGAACCGCCCGACGCTTGGCCACCACGACCGCTCCCGACAAACCCCTTTCCTGGACGGCAGCCTTTGCGCTGACCGTCCTCGGCTATGCCGCGGCGGGCATCGCGGCGCTGCCGCTGGCGATCCCGCCCGGCTATGCCGCGCCGCTCTACCCGGCCGCCGGGGTCGCGCTGGCCAGCGTGCTGATCTTCGGCCGGCGCATGCTGCCGGCGATCGCCGTCGGTGCGCTGGCGATCAGTCTGTGGCTCGGCCTGCCGGGCCATGGCCTGGACGGACCGGTCCTGGCGATGGCCCTGGCGATGGCGCTCGGTGCGACGCTGCAGGCCTTCGCCGGCGCGGCGCTGGTGCGGCGCTACGTGGCGCAACCGCTGTCGCTGTCGGAGCCGCGCGACATCGCCCGATTTCTCGGCACCGCGGTCGTGTCCTGCCCGATCGGCGCCGGCGTCGCCAACGTCGGATTGCTGCTCCTGCACGCGGTGTCGGCCGCCGATCTGCCGTTCCTGATCGGCACCGGCTTCATCGGCAACCTGCTGGGCGTGCTGATCGCCACGCCGGTCGTGCTCAGCCAGTTCGGCGAGCCGCGCGACGCCTGGGCGCCGCGGCGCCTGAGCGTGGGCGTGACGCTGGCTTTGGTGACCTTGCTGCTGGCGATCGGCATCCGTCAGCTCGTGCAATGGAACCACGAACGCATCCAGTCCGCCTTCAACCACGACGCGACCAGCGCCGCGCAGGCGCTGACCGCGCAGCTGCGCGAGCCGCTGCAGGCGCTCGAGGCATTGCACGGCGTGTTCATCTCCTCTGACGACGTGAATCCCCAGGAGATGCATGTCGCGTCACAGGCGTGGCTGCAGTCGGGCACCCTGCAGGCGCTGGGCTGGAGCGAGCGCGTCGCGCGCAGCGATGTGCCGGCGTTCGAGGCGCGCGTGCGCAGCGAAGGTCTGCCGTCGTTTGCCGTTTTCGACCGCCCCGGCGCCACGCTGCCACCCGAGTCGGCCGGCGAGGTGCTGGCGATGCACTATGTCGAACCGCGCGAGGGCAATGCCTCTGCGCTCGGCGTCAACGTGTGGTCGATTCCGCCGGCCCGCGCCGCCGTGCAACTGGCACGCCGCACCGGGCAGCCCGCCGCGAGCGCGGGCTTCCGGCTGACGCAGCAGCCTCCCGACAGGAACGAGGCCGGTGTCGTGATCTACCAGGCCCTGTACACGCCGCGCTTCCCGAGCGCCGCACAGCGCGACGCGAGCTTCAGCGGCGTGCTGTTCGTCACGCTGAGCATGGACGCCCAGATCGCCGCGCTGAAGGCGCAGCTGCCGCATCACCTGGCGCTGTGCCTGCTCGACCTCACGCCCGGCGCGCCGACCCCGCACCTGGGCGGCGCGCCGGGCTGCGAGTCCCGCAGCGCCGAGCTGCAGCTGACGCACGACTTCGACTACGCGGGTCGGCGCTGGGAGGTGAAGATCAGCTCGGCCGTGTCCGAGCTGCCGAACATCCACAGCGCCGATGTCTGGCTGTTCGCGCTGGTCGGGCTGCTGTCGACGGCGATGCTGGGCGGCTTCCTGCTGATCGTCACCGGCCGCACGCGCCGCATCGAGACGGCGGTGCGCGAACGCACCGCCGCGCTGCAGGCCGAGGTGCGCGAGCGCCAGGTGGCCGAAGGGTTGCTGCGCGAAAGCGAGCAGCGCTTCCGCAACATCCTGAACAACGTGCCGATCGGCGTGATCTACACCGACCTGCGCGGCAACGTGAAGCAGACCAACCCGCGCTTCTGCGAACTGACCGGCTACAGCGAGGACGAGCTGCTCGGGATGAGCCTGGCCGACTACACGCACCCCGAAGACCTGCTGCAGGACATCGACCTGATGGCGCAGCTGGTGCGCGGCGAGATCCCGATGTACCGCCGTCACAAGCGCTACATCGCGCGCAACGGCGACACCGTGTGGGTCCAGTCCACCGTGTCGCTGCTGCGCGATGCGGCGGCCAAGCCGCGCAGCATCGTCGGCGTGGTCGAAGACATCACCGAGCACCTGAAGCTCGAGGAGGCCGAGCGCGCGCGCGAAGCAGCCGAGGCGTCGAACCGCGCCAAGAGCGAGTTCCTGTCGCGCATGAGCCATGAGCTGCGCACGCCGCTCAACGCAATGCTGGGTTTTGCGCAACTGCTCGAACTCGACCAGCGCCAACCGCTGAGCGCGAGCCAGCAACCCTGGGTGAGCCAGATCCAGCAGGCCGGCTGGCACCTGCTGGAGATGATCAACGACGTACTCGACCTGTCGCGCATCGAGTCGGGGTCGCTGCGCCTGGCCCCAGAACCGCTGGCCCTGGAGCCCTTGATCACCGCGTCGCTGGCCCTGGTGGAGCCGCAGGCGCGCGCGCAGGGCGTCATGCTGACGCGCACGCGCGCGGCGCACCCGCCGGTGCGTGTGCTGGCCGACGCCACGCGCATGAAGCAGATCCTCACCAACCTGCTGAGCAATGCGGTCAAGTACAACCGCCCGGGCGGCGAAGTGCGCATCAGCACGCGCTGCATGGAGCCGGCGGGCGGCAGCGGCGCGCTGCTCGAGCTCGACGTGAGCGACTCCGGCCAGGGCATGAGCGCCGCGCAGCTCGCCCAGCTGTTCCAGCCCTTCAACCGCCTGGGGCGCGAGCGCGGTGCCGTCGACGGCA
>JAYSLR010000100.1:0-40166 GCA_043725365.1 Rhizobacter sp.
CTTCGCCCAGTTCCAGCGCCGCACAGCGGCTCAGGTGAATCAGGGCGGCTTTGGCGGCTGAGTAGCCCAGCGTGCCCGCGTAGCCCGCGCGGTGCCCGGCGATGGAACCGATGTTGATGATGCTGCCCTGCTGCTGCGCGCGCATCAGCGCCGCGACATGCTTCATGTGCGCCATCGCGCCACGCACGTGCACCGCAAACGTGTGGTCAAAGTCTTCGAGCGACACCGTTTCCAGGCGGGCACCGCCCGTGGCGCCGCCCGCGTTGTTCACCAGCACGTCGATGCGGCCGCTACCGGCCGTGGCGGCAGCGATGGTGCGCGCGGCGTCAGCTTCCACTGCAGCGTCGGCTTCTATGAAAGTGGCGCCGGTGAGTTGCGCCACTTCGGCCCCCAGTTCCGCGCGCCGGCCACTGAAGAAGACCGCGGCCCCTTCTTCGACGAAGCGCTCCACCATGCGCCGCCCGATGCCGCTCGTGCCACCGGTGATCACGGCGACTTTGCCTTGGAGTCTCATGGCGGGCCTTCGGGGTCGGGTTGAGGTCCACGAGTGTGGAGGCACGCTTTCAGTGGGTCAAGGTGCACAGCGGCCGGGAGGACGGTGTGTCGCCCCCGGGCCGAGCAGTCGGGCGAGAGCGGGAGCGCAGGCGGCTGCCAGCGGCAGTTGGTGCCCGGGAGCGTGACTGCGCGTTCACCGTTCGATCGACGGCCCCCCCCCGCTGCCTCGTTGACGGTCGGTCGTCGCCGGGGAAGAACGATCCCGGCCAATCCCTGGACAATGGCGACCGGCCTCCACCCTTCATCACCCTGCCCTCCATGACCGAACTGTCCCCCAAGCCCCCGCTGCCCGACCATCTGTCGATCGACCCGCGCAGCCCCCATCACGTGGCCGCCGTCTTCGAGCACGGGATCGGCATCCGCATCAACGGCAAGGAACGCTTCGACGTCGAGGAATACTGCCTCAGCGAGGGCTGGATCAAGGTGCCGGCCGGTCGGGCGCTGGATCGCAGGGGCCAGCCGCTGCTGGTCAAGCTGAAGGGCCGGGTCGAGGCGTTCTATCGTTAGCGACCGACGGAGGTGCGATCCCGCCGCTCGTTCCGCAGGCGTCGATATCGCGACGCGGCAGGCCGGCCGCTCAGCGCCGGGCGCTGCCGAACACGCGGTCCCAGAACGTGCTGGTAACGCCGTAATACCCCGGCCGGGCCAGGTGATGGTGCCGTGCGTGCGCGCGCTTGCGGCGCTTCAGCCAGGCGTTGTCGATGTTCCAGTGGTGCGTCGCGTGGTGCGTGATCGCATAGCCGAGGTAGCCGATCAGCACGCCCAGCGTCAGCGCGCAAGCAGTCCAGCCGCCGACCAGTCGGAGCGCCGGCAGGAACACCAGCGTGAAGATCAGCCCGGCGCTCAGGATCGTCGGGCTCGCGATCCGCGCCGTCGGCCGCTCGTGGTGGCGAGCGTGCCAGCCCTTGAACGGCGCCAGGCCGTGCAGCACGAAGCGGTGCATCACGTACTCGACCAGCGTCCAGCCGGCCAAGCCCAGCGCGACCGGCACCGGCCAGCGCGCCAGCGGCTGGGCCAGCAGCAGCAGCCCGGTCAGGCCAATGACCGCGGCACCGTAGAGCACGAAGTCGGCGCGGTACGCGCCCCGGCTGTGTTCCAGCGCGAAAAGATTCATCGGGTCGAGCTCGCAGTGGAAAGGGCCCCATTGGACACGGGTTCCGGGCTCCCGGTTCATGCGCTCGTCAAGCGCTCTGGCAATGTACGGTACCGTACATACAAACGCATGCGAACGGACTAGACTGTGCGATGGCCGCGAGCGCGCGCGTCACCGGGCGCAAGCCCCCATATCCCTTCTGCCCGACGACGCCTCACGATGGCCCTGGCCTCCGACCCCCGCAAGAACCAGCTCCTCGCCGCCCTGCCCGAGTCCGAATGGCAACGCTGGCAGCCCCTGCTCGAACCGGTCGAGATGCCGCTCGGGCAGGTGCTGTACGAGTCCGGCAGCACGCTCAGCCATGTGTACTTTCCCACCACGTCGATCGTCTCGCTGCTGTACGTGATGGAGAGCGGCGCCTCGGCCGAGATCGCGGTCGTCGGCAACGAGGGGGTGGTCGACATCTCGCTGTTCATGGGCGGCGAGTCCACGCCGAGCCGCGCGGTCGTGCAGAGCGCCGGGAAGGGCTGGCGGCTGGCATCGCAGGCCATCAAGGAAGAATTCAAGCGCGCGCCGGTCCTGCACCTGCTGCTGCGCTACACCCAGGCGCTGATCACGCAGATGGCGCAGACGGCGGTGTGCAACCGCCACCACTCGGTCGACCAGCAGCTGTGCCGCTGGCTGCTGCTGAGCCTGGACCGGCTGCAGGGCAACGAGCTCGTGATGACGCAGGAACTGATCGCCAACATGCTCGGCGTGCGCCGCGAAGGCGTGACCGAAGCCGCGCTGAAGCTGCAGCAGACCGGGATCATCCGCTACGCGCGCGGCCGCATCACGGTGCTGGACCGCCCCGGGCTGGAGCAGCGCACCTGCGAGTGCTATGCGGTGGTCAAGCGCGAGTACGACCGGCTGCTGCCGGCGCTGACGGCGACCTAAAACAGGCTCGATTCGCCCCTATGTGGGCTGGCAGACAGTCAAGCGGCCGCGCAGGCCCCAGACTAGGCCCCTCACCGCAGGAGCGCAGTTTGGCCAGCATCGAGAACCATCTGATCGAACGGCTGCCGCGTGCGGACAGGCTGCGCTTCCTCGCGATCTGCGAGCCGGTCGATCTGGTGATCGAGACGGTTCTGTTCGAATCCGGGCAAACGGCGCGCCACGTCTGGTTCCCGACCGAGGGCTTCATCTCGCTGATCACGCTGATCGACGGCAGCCCGGGCCTGGAGGTCGGCATGGTCGGCCGCGAGGGCATGGTGGGTGCGCATGTCGCGCTCGGCGTCGCGACCTCGCCGCTGCGAGCGCTGGTGCAGGGGCCGGGATCGGCCTGGCGCGTCGAGGTGCCCGCATTCCTCGCCGAGCTGGCCCGCAGCCCGCCGCTGCAGCGCGACATGCACCGGTACGTCTACGTGCTGATGGCCCAGCTCACATCGGCCACGGCCTGCCTGCGCTTCCACCAGATCGGCCCGCGCCTGGCGCGCTGGCTGCTGATGAGCCAGGACCGCGCGCACGCCGACCACTTCCATGTGACCCACGAATTCCTTGCTTACATGCTGGGCGTGCGCCGGGTCGGCGTCACCGCCGCGGCGAGCGCGCTGCAACGCGCCGGGCTGATCGAGTACCACTGCGGCGAGCTCGCGGTGCTCGACCGCACCGGGCTCGAAGCCGCCGCCTGCGGCTGCTACCGGGCCGACCTGGACACCTACGCGAGCGTGCTGGCCGCGCGCCGGTCTCCCCGCGCCGCCTGATCGCGGAGCGTCAGTGGGCTGCCGCGCAGACGCGCCCGACCGGTCAGAAGCGCAGCCTCGAGCGCGGCAAGGCCACGCGCAAGAAAGACGCCGGCAAGCGCGCCAAGCAGGGCGGTTGAGCCACGCGATGATGCCGACCCGCCGGCTCGGTGCGCTGGCGCACAGACCGGAGCCGACAGTTCGCCGACAGTCTCGCATCGGCACCCCGCCGATACCGAACCGCCCACGCTGCAGGGCGCCCCGCATGAACTCCGCCGACACCGATTGCCGCTGCGCCGCCACCCTCCCGCCGGAGTCATCGGACGTGGCCGTCTGCGATCTGACGCTGCTGTGTGCGGTCGTCAGCGCCCGGCTCGAACTGCTCGTCGGCGAGACCTTTCTCGCCGCCTGCCGCGAGCGCGGCGCCGAGCCGACCGCCCAGGTCCGCGCCGGGGTGCTCGAGTGCGTCGGCGCGTTGCGCCAGCTGCACGCGACGCTCGCGCACGAGATCGCGCGCCGCCCGCCCCTCGAAGAACGCGCGGCGCCCGAAATCCTGGCGATGCTGACGCGCGAGCCCGCGACCTTGATCGCGAGGCTGGCCGCCGTGCTGCCGGCCCGCACGGCGGGCTGAACCCGGGCGACGCCGCAGCCCGGCGCGTCAACCCGGCGCCGGGTGCGCGCGCAAGCGCCAGCAGGGCCGCGACCTCGCGATCTTCCGCATCGGCGACGCGCTGTTCGCCATCGACAACCTCTGCACCCACGGCCACGCACGGCTGTACGACGGTTTCGTCGAGGGCTTCGAGATCGTGTGCCCGCTGCACCAGGGCCGCTTCGACCTGCGCAGCGGCGCGGCGACCTGCGCGCCGGCCGTCGAGGCCGTGAAGACCTGCCCGATCCGCATCGACGGCGGCCGACCCGGCCTCCCTGTCGAACCCTCGCTCGACCCGATAGAGTCGGACGAGCGCCGCGGGACAGCCCTCGTCCGCGCCCCACTCGACCACCGCAGGATCACACCCATGATCGAGGAAAGCCGCGACATTGCCACCGCCGACGGTGCGATGAACTCGTTCGTCGTCTGCCCGGACGAGGGCGGGCCGTTCCCGGTGGTTCTGTTCTACATGGACGCGCCGGGCAAGCGCGAGGAGCTTCACGACATGGCGCGCCGAATCGCGGCCGTCGGCTATCTCGTGGTGTTGCCCAATCTCTACTACCGCAGCAGCCGCGACTACGTGCTGCGCGAGCGCACCGAGGCCGGCTTCGCCGAAATGTTCGGCCACATGCACTCGCTCGACCGGCGAACCACCGAACGCGACACCGAGGCCCTGCTGCGATTCGTCGACTCGCACCCGCAGGCCGACGCGAACCGGGTTGGCGCGGTGGGCTACTGCATGAGCGGCCCCTTCGTGATCTGGGCCGCCGCCGCGTTCCCCTCCCGGCTGCGCTGCATTGCATCGATCTACGGGGCCAACCTCGTGACCGACAGTCCGGACTCACCGCACCGGGTGGTCGACCAGGTCCGCTGCGATGCCTACTTCGCCTGCGCCGAGATCGACAAGTGGGCCAGCCCGGAAGCCATCGCGCAATTGCAGGCGGCGCTGGTCGCCGCAGGCACGCCGCACCGCATCGAGTGGTACGCCGGCGCCGAGCACGGCTTCGCCTTTCCGCTGCGTGCAGGCATCTACAACAAGCCGGCGGCCGAGCGCCACTGGGTGCGCCTGTTCAGCCTGTTCCGGCGTCATCTCGGAACGAGATGAACATGTCGACGTAGGCCTTGCCCCCGCCGAATATCATCTCCGACACTTCCGGAGATTCCATGGCAGACCAGACCATCCGCTTCGATGACGGCGCCGGCTACGAGATCATGATGGGCCGCTGGAGCGTGCTCGTCGGAGAGCGCTTCCTCGAATGGATCGGCGCACCCGAAGGGGCACGCTGGCTCGACGTCGGCTGCGGAAACGGCGCGTTCACCGAACTGGTGGTCGATCGCTGCAGTCCTTCCGAGGTGCAGGCCTTCGATCCATCGCCGGGCCAGCTGGCCTATGCACGGAATCGCCTGCCCGCCGGCTCGCCGGTGACCTGGACCGAGGGCGACGCGATGCGGCTGCCCGTCGCGGAGGGCGCCAGCGATGTGGCCGTGATGGCCCTGGTGCTGTTCTTCGTGCCCGAGCCGGCCGTCGGCGTGGCGCAGATGTGCCGCGCCGTGCGCTCCGGCGGTGTGGTGGCGGCCTACCACTGGGACATCCTGGGCGGTGGCTTCCCGCTGGCCGACATCGGCGCCGAGATGCGTCAACTCGGCATCCCGCCGCGCCTGCCACCCAGTGTCGCGGCCTCCACCGTCGAGGCGTCCGCGGCGCTGTGGCACGCGGCCGGGCTCGACGGCGTGCGCACCTGCCAGATCACGGTGCAGCGGCGCTTCGACAGCTTCGGCGACTACTGGAACAGCGCCGCGTTCAGCAACACGCTGCGACCGATGTTCGACGCGATGCCGGCGGAGCGCCGAGAGCTCCTGAAGGCCAACGTGCGCCGCCGGTTGCAGGCCCGCGACGATGCCCCGCTGACCGTGAGTGCCCGCGCGAACGCGGTCAGCGGCATCAAGCCGTAAGCCGAGGAAGACTCGGTCCGATTCACGCACCGCCGGCGCCGAGGCCGCCTCGGCCCACTGGTTCACCTGGGGAGATCCTCATGCTCGTGTTCCGTCAATTGTTCGACCCTCAGTCGTCCACCTACACCTATCTGCTCGGCGATTCGGCGTCCGGCGAGGCGCTGCTCATCGATACGGTGTTCGAGCACGTTCGGCGCGACACGGCCTTGCTGCGCGAACTGGGCCTGCGCCCGGTCGCCACGCTGGACACGCACGTGCACGCCGACCACGTCACCGGTGCCTGGCTGATGAAGGCCGGCAGCGGCAGCAAGATCATGCTGTCCGAGGCGTCGGCGGCGGCGAATGCCGATCGCCTGTTGCGGCACGGCGACCGCGTGCCGTTCGGCACCCGCCACGTCGAGGTTTGCGCCACGCCCGGGCACACGAACGGGTGCCTGACCTACGTGCTCGACGACCAGAGCATGGCCTTCACCGGCGACAGCCTGCTGATCCGGGGTTGCGGTCGCACCGACTTCCAGCAGGGCAGCCCCGCGCGGCTCTATCGGTCGGTGCGGGAGCAGATCCTCTCGCTGCAGCCCGGTTGTCTGCTGTACCCCGCGCACGACTACCGCGGCCTGACGGTGACCAGTGTGGCGGAGGAGAAGCGCTTCAATCCGCGCCTGGGCGGTGACGTGGACGAAGCGGACTTCGTCGGCTACATGAACAACCTGGGCCTGCCGCACCCCAAGCTGATGGACATCGCCGTGCCCGCCAACCTGCGCTGCGGCCAGCCGGACCAGACCACCGCGCCGGTGCCGGAGCCGACCTGGGCGCCGCTGACCTGCAATTTCAGTGGCGTGTGGGAGATCCAGCCCGCGGCGCTCGAGGAATGCCTCGCCGGCGGGCGCGCGAACGACCTCCAGGTGATCGACGTGCGCGAGCCCGCCGAGTTCACCGGCGGCCTCGGCCACATCCCCGGCGCGCGCCTGGTGCCGCTGGCGTCGCTCGGCGCGCGCAGCGCCGAGATCGACAAGGCCCGCCCGGTCGTCACGGTCTGCCGCTCGGGGGCCCGCTCGGCGCAGGCCACGGTGCTGCTGCAGAAATCCGGCTTCTCGCAGGTGGCGAATCTGGCCGGCGGCATGCTGCGCTGGCGCGCGGAGGCGTTGCCGTTCGACCAGGGGGCGAACTGACGGAAGCGTCATCCGATGGGGCGAAGAAGCACCGCTCGGGGCCGGAGGTGCCGCAATGGCATCACTGCGCGGCCGGCGTCGCCTTCCAGCCGTTGACCGAGCCGATGTAGGCCCAGATCAGTTCCATCTGTTCGGGCTTGAGCGTGCCGCCCCAGGCGGGCATCGCACGCAGGCCGTTCGTCACCGAGCGCAGGAAGCGCTCCTTGTCGTCCTGCGGGAAGGTGCGCAGGTCGAAGCCGATCCCGTTGGTGGCCAGGTTGATGCCATGGCAGCGCTCGCACGAGCTGATGTAGATCTTCCGCCCGGCTTCGGCCGCGCCGGAATCGGCCTGCTGCGCACCCGCCGCCGGCCAGGCGGCGACGAGCGCGAGCGCGAGTGCGATCGGTCTTCGACCCCTCATCGTGCCGAGGGAAGCGCGAAGGTCCACACCGAGCCGCCGGCGGGGACGTTGGCCAGGTCGGGGTCGCCGGCGAGCGCGCCGTAGACCGTGGCCGAGCCGCTGAGCACGGTCACGTACTGGCGGCCGTCGCGCTCCCAGGTGATCGGCAGGCCGGTGATGCCCGAGCCCATCTGGAAGGACCAGAGCTTCGCACCGGTCTTCGAGTCGAAGGCCATGAACTGGCCGTTCTGCGAGCCGGTGAAGACCACGCCACCGGCGGTGGACAGGACGCCCGCCCAGAGCGGCGACTTGTTCAGCGTGCGCCACACCGCCTTGCCCGCGACCGGGTCCCATGCGACCAGGGCGCCGCGGTTGCCGTCCTCGGGACCGACGAATCCGCCGAGCTCGAGGCCGAGATACCAGTTCGGTCCGCCCGGGCGCTGCTGCTTGACGTACTTGACCTTCATGCCGAGGTCGATCGAATTCAGGTACACGAGCTTGCGGTCGGGGTCGTAGCTCATCGGCATCCAGTTCTTGCCGCCGAAGGCGCTCGGCCAGACCTCGATGAAGTCCTTCATCTCCTCGGTCTTGCGCACCATCGCCGTCATCGGCGTGTCGATCGGGCGGCCGCTGGCCATGTCGATGCCGCTGGCCCAGTTGACCTTGCGAGCGAACTGCGTCGCCGAGAGCAGCTTGCCGCTGGTGCGATCGAGCACGTAGAAGAAGCCGTTGCGGTTGGCCTGCATCAGGACCTTGGTCGGCTTGCCGGCGATGGGCAGTTCGGCCAGCACCAGTTCGTTGGTGCCGTCGTAGTCGTAGGGGTCGCCGGGCGAGAACTGGTAGTGCCACACGATCTCACCGGTCGATGGCCGCAGTGCGAGCACCGAGCCGATGTAGAGCGAGTCGCCGCCACGCGTGGCCGGATTCCACGGCCCCCCGTTGCCGACGCCCCAGTAGACGAGATCGAGATCGGGGTCGTAGGTGCCGGTCAGCCAGGTCGGCGCGCCGCCGGTCTTGTAGGCATCGCCCTTCCAGGTGTCACCGCCGGGCTCCCCCGGGGCGGCGGTGGTCCAGCGGTGCCACTTCTTCTGGCCGGTCTTGAGGTCCCATGCGTCGAGGAAACCGCGCGTGCCGTACTCGCCGCCGGAGATGCCGGTGATCAGCACGCCGCCGGCGATCAGCGGCGCATGCGTCATCGAGTAGCCGTCCTTGTAGTCGGCGGCCTTCTGCGTCCACAGTGTCTTGCCGTCGGCCATCGAGATCGCCATCACGTGCGCGTCGACGGTCGTCCGGTAGAGCACGCCGTTCAGCGCCGCCATGCCACGCGACTGAATGCCGCAGCACAGGTAGCCGGGAAGATCGGCGGGCAGATCGATCGCCGTCTTCCACTTCTGGCGGCCGGTCAGCGCATCGATGGCGATCGTGTGCGTGTGCGAGGCGACATACATCGTGCCGCCGATCACCAGCGGCTGGCTCGACGCGTTGGCCGAGTTGTCCAGGCTGAGGTTCCACACCGCCTGCAGCTTGCCGACATTGTCGGCGTTGATCTGCGTGATCGACGAGTGTCGCTGCTGCGACCAGCCCATGCCGTAGGTGGTGACGTCGCCCGGCGTGGCGGCATCGTTGCGCAGGTCTGCCAAGGTCTGCGCCGACGCGATCGCCGCAGCCGATGACAGCACCAAGGCGGCCAGACCGCCCGCGATTCTCTTGTCCATCGTGTCTCCTCGTTGGTCCGTGTATCCGGACTGACCGAACGATAGGTGGATGTCGAGTGGCAGGCCACTTCGGGAGTAACCCTAGGCCTGCGCTGTTCCGTTGCGAGACAGCTTGTCCGCACGCCCTCGTCCATCGCACACTCGCCATCCGAGACCTGACATGAGCATCGGCCCCAGCCTGCCCGCCAACCCGTTCTACGCCTCGCCCGAGCAGCGCGTAGCGCTCGCACGCCGCCGCTTCTTCGAGGACGGCGTGCGGCCCACCGGCATGGTCAGCGAGGCGGTGATCCAGTCGTGGTCGCGCTGCCTGCGCAGCCACCCGGATCCCGCGCGGCCGGCGGTGTTCGAGCCGGTCACGGCCAGCCGCGTGCACGGCGTCCTGCGCAGGAACCGCCAGCTGCTGGAGGCGGCGGGCGACGAGCTGCAACGGCTGCGGGTGACGCTGGCGGGCACCAGCGGCACGGCGATCCTCACCGATGCACAGGGCGTGATCATCGGCACGACGTTCACGCAAAGCCGCAGCCACGAGCGGCTGATGCCCGTCACCACGAGAATCGGGGTGAACCTGGCCGAGGAAATCGTCGGCACGACTGCACCGGGCATCACCGCGCGCAGTGGCCAGCCGAGCGTGGTCCTGGGCAGCGAGCATTTCTTCGGGAACGTTCAGGTGATGCACTGCGCCGCAGCGCCGATCCGCGATGTGCGGGGCGAGGTGGCCGGCGTGCTGGATCTCTCGAGCGAAGGCATTCCCTTCGGATTCGACGCGGCCTCGGTGGTCGCGCACTACGCCGCCGAGATCGAGAACCGGCTGCTGTGCGCGCAGTCCACGGAGCACCTGGTGGTGCGCATGCAGATCGCTCCGGCGCTGCTGCACACGCCGATGGCCGCGCTGGTCGGCGTCACGGGCGACGGCCGCATCGACTGGCTGAACGGCGCCGCCGCGCGGCTGCTCGGTTTGACGGTGCCGCTCGGGCAACGCGACATGGCATGGGTCGAGGATCGCTTCGGCGTGCCACTCGAGGCGCTCGCAGCGATGTCCACGCGCAGCGAGCCGCGACCGCTGCATCTGCCGAACGGATTGACGCTGTGGGTAGGCTGCGAATGGCACACGCGCGTTGACCACCACGACCTGCACGCGGCCGCGACGGAGCCTGCGCCGCCGCAGCCTTCGCCCGCTCAAGCGCCGGCCACGCTGCGCGACACGGAGCGTCGGGCGGTCGAGCGTGTGCTGGGCGAATGCGGCGGAAACGTGTCGAAGGCGGCGCGCGCGCTCGGCGTGTCGCGCGGTCTGATCTACCGCCATCTTCGACAGCCCGACGATTGACGCGCCCGGCCGTTCCTCGCGATCCTTGGGCCTGTCGGGCTCGCGTCCAAGCACTCGACGGGCCATCGGATCACACGTGTTTTCCCTGAGCGCCGCCTCTGTAAAGCACGGGCCGGCGGCCTTGCCAAGCGCGGGCGATGGCCCGAAGATGCCCCCCGCGATGTGCGCAGCCTGCGCTCGCGCCCTGAAGGAGACACCATGCAGAACAAGGCCGCGGCGCTCGTCGCTTGCGCAACCCTGGCCATCGCCGTCCCGGCGCTCGCGGCCGAACCGATCCGGATCGGCGTCATCGCCGAGGCCCAGGCCGTGGCCGGATCATCCATCGGCCCCGCGGCCCAGCTCGCGGCCGAGGAGATCAACGCCAAGGGCGGCATCGACGGCCGCAAGGTCGAGGTCGTCGTCTACGACGATCATTCCTCCTCCGCCGAGGCCGTGCGCGCGTTCCAGCGCGCGGTCAGCGAAGACAAGGTCAACGCCGTCATTGCCAGCTACATCTCCGAGGTCGTGCTGGCGCTCGAGCCGTGGGCCGGGCGCCTGAAGACGGTGATGATCACCCCCGGCGCCGCCTCCGACGTGATCACCCAGAACATCGCCAAGGACTACGAGCACAACAAGTACACCTTCCACGGGTACCTGACGTCGAGCGCCCTGGCCGGGCTGGTCTGCGACGCCGCCAAGGACCTGCTGGTCACGCCCTTCAAGATGAAGACCGCGGTCATCGTCAGCGAGGACGCCGCCTGGACGACACCGCTCGACGCCGGCTACGAAGCGTGTCTGCCGAAGGTCGGCCTCAAGGTGCTCGACCACCTGCGCTTCTCGCCCGACACCACCGATTTCACGCCGATCTTCAACAAGATCGAAGGCCTGAAGCCCGATGTCATGATCACCGGCATCTCCCACGTCGGCACCCAGCCCACGGTGCAGTGGAAGAGCCAGCAGGTGCCGATCCCGATGTTCGGGATCTCGTCGCAGGCGACCAACTCGACCTTCTGGAAGGACACCAACGGTGCCACCGAAGGCGTGCTCTTCAACGCGGTCTCGGGGCCCGGCGTCGCGGTGACGCCGAAGACGCTGCCGTTCGTCGCGGCGTATCAGAAGAAATACGGGAACGTGCCGGCGTATTCCGGCTACACCGCTTACGACGAGGTGTACATGATCGCCGACGCCATCCGTCGCGCGAAGTCCACCGACAGCGACAAGCTCGTCGACGCGATGGAGAAGACCGACTACGTCGGCACGATCGGCCGCGTCGAGTTTCTTCCGAAGGGCGACCCGCATGTCCATGGCCTGCGCACCGGCCCGGGCTACATCACCGGCCTGATGCTGCAATGGCAGGACGGCAAGCAGCTGAACCTGTGGCCGAAGGAGCTGGCCGCCGGCACGCTGAAGTTCCCGGCCTTCGTCAAGGTCGCGGCGCACTGACCACCGCTGCGCGGGCCGGCATTTCCCCGGCCCGCTTCGATCCACCGCGCGGACACGGATCGGCGGTTGTAAACGCATGCTCTTCTGGCAGATCCTCATCGATGGCTTCGCCATCAGCGCCCTGTACGCGCTGGGCGCCACCGGATTCACGCTGATCTTCGGCGTGTCCGGCGTCCTCAACCTGTCGCACGGCGCGATCATGGTCGGCGCGGCCGTGGCCGCCTGGGCCGCCGCCGGGCTGCTCCATGTCAACGCCTATGTCGCGGCATTGATCGGCATCGGCGTCGGCGTCGTGCTGGCCTTCGCGACCTACTTCATCACGGTGCGCCCGATCCAGCGATCGCGACGGATCGCCGAGTCGGAACGCGAGATCTTCATCCTGACCGCGACGCTGCTGTGGGGCATCATCATCCAGGAGCTGGTCGCCTGGCTCTACACCAACAACGCCAAGACGGTGCTGCCCATCGTGGAGGGCGTCGTCACCGTGTTCGGCGTGCGCACCCCGACCAACGAGTTCTTCACCGCCGTCGTCTGCTGGCTCGTCATCGGATTGCTCTGGCTGCTCGTGAACCGCACGCGCCGCGGCAAGTCGGTGCTGGCGGCGTCGATGAATCCGCGTGGCGTGACGCTCCTCGGGATCGAGCTCTCCAGCATCTACCTCACGGTGTGGGCCCTCTACGGCCTGCTCGCCGGCATCGCCGGCGTCCTGCTCGGCATGTTCCTCGGTGTCAGCTCGTACAGCGTCGGGCCGCTGACGGCGAGCGCGTTCTCGATCGTCGTGCTCGGCGGCCTCGGGAGCGTTTCCGGATCGCTGATCGCCGCCTACGTCGTCGGCTACCTCGAGACGGTCACGGCCTACATGATCTCGCCGGCCTACCGGACCATTCCTGCGCTGCTCCTGCTCCTGGTCGTGATGTACGTGCGGCCGCAAGGGCTCTTCGGGCGGCGCTGACCATGCGGCCGATCTTCAGCTCGAGGTTGTTCTGGATCGGCGTGGCCACGCTCGCCGCCGGCGCCGTGCTGCCGCTGTTCGCGTCGGGGTACGTGCTGGGCCTGCTGACGGTGGCGTTCTACACCGCCGTCTTCGCGATGTCGTGGGACCTGCTGTTCGGCTTCGCGGGCGAGGTGAACTTCGGCCCCACCTTTCTGATCGGCCTGGGCGCGTACACCGCGGGCATCCTCGACGCGCGGCTGTCGCCCGGCATCTCGATCTGGCTGTGCGTCGCCGCCGGGGCGACGGCGGCCGTCGTCGGCGGCGTCGTGCTCGCGCTGCCGGCGCTGCGCCTGCGCGGCCCCTACTTCGGGCTGACGACGCTGGTCGCCGTGCTGATGCTGCAGAACCTCATCGTCGTCTTCGCCGACCTGACCGGCGGCGAGATCGGCCTGCCGGTTCCCGACGTGATCTCGATCGACGCCCACGTCAACTACTGGATCGCCTTTGCCTTCATGGCGGTGAGCGGTGCGATCCTCTTCGGGCTGTCGCGCTCGGCCATCGGCCTGATCCTGCAGGCCAGCGGTCAGGACGCGGTGCAGGCCGGCGCCCTCGGCTTCAACGTCGCGAAGCACAAGCTCGCGGCATTCATCGTCAGCGCCTTTTTCTCGGGCCTGGCCGGCTCGCTGATGGTCTTCTACATGGGCACGGCATCGGTCGGCACCTTCGTCGACATCTCCGTCGGCGTGCAGGTGATCATTGCCGCCGTGCTCGGCGGCCGGCGCACGGTCGTCGGTGCCGCCATCGGCGCCATCTTCCTGATCGGCATGGGCGAACTGCTGCGGCCGCTCGGCGAGATGGCGACGCTGATCGTCTCGGTAATCGCCCTGCTGGTGATCCTGTTCTTCCCCGACGGGTTCCTCGGCATCCTGCGCGGCCGGGCGAGATCGTGAGCAGCGCCGTGCCGATGCTCGAGGTGTCGAACCTGACCAAGCGCTACGGCGGCCTGGTCGCGGTCAAGGACCTGAGCTTCTCGATCCGCCCCGGCGAGATCCTCGGCCTCATCGGCCCGAACGGCTCGGGCAAGTCGACGGCGATGAAGACCATCCTCGGCGTCGAGACGCCGAGCGCAGGCTCGGTCAGGCTCGACGGCGTCGAGCTCGCCGGCCTGCCCGCCCACCGGATCGCGCGCCACGGCGTCGGCCTGGTCTTCCAGCACTCGCGGCCGCTCAACCGGCAGACGGTGCTCGAGAACATCAAGGTGGCCCTGCTGCCCGACAAGCTCACGCAGCTCTTCGCCGGAGCCCACGTCGACGCCCAGGCCCGCTCGATCGCCGAGCGCGTCGGCCTGGGCGCGGTGATCGACCGCAAGCCGCCGACGCTCGGCTTCGCCGACCTGCGCCGGCTCGAGCTGGCGAAGGCGATCGCCCGGCATCCCAAGCTCGTGATGGTCGACGAACCGTTCGCAGGCCTGACGATCTCCGAGGTGGCGGTATTCTCCGAGCTCATCCGCGAGTTCCGTGCCGAGGGCCGTGCGGTGCTCCTGGTCGACCACAACGTCAAGGGCGTCGCGGCACTCGTCGACCGGGTGCTGGCCATGTACCTGGGCGAGAAGATCGCCGAGGGCGCCGCCGCCGACGTGATGCGCGACGAGACCGTGCGCCGGGTCTATCTCGGCGGGGCCCTCGAGACCTCGGCGCGCCCCGAGACCAGCTTCCACGACCGGGTGCCGCTGCTGCAGGTCGAGAACGCGAGCGTCTTCTACGGCAAGGCACTGGCGCTGCAGGATGTCTCGCTGCACGTGCACGAGGGCGAATTCGTCTCCGTCGTCGGCCTCAACGGCGCCGGCAAGACGACGCTCTTCAACGCCATTTCGGGGCTGGTGCCGTACACCGGCGCGGTGCGCTGGGCCGGCGATGCGCTGCGCGCCCGCAGCGCCGCGGCGATCGCCCGCGGCGGCATCGTCCAGTGCCCGGAAACGCGCGAGCTGTTCGGCGACATGAGCGTGCGCGAGAACCTCGAACTCGGCGGCAATGCGCTGTCCGACGAGGAGCGCGGGCAACGCCTGGAGTGGCTGGTCGACCTCTTTCCGATCCTCAGGAGCCGACAGTCGCAGATGGCGCGCACGCTCAGCGGCGGCGAACAGCAGATGCTGGCCATCGCCCGGGCGCTGATGATGAAGCCGCGGCTTCTCATCCTCGACGAGCCGACCCTCGGCCTGGCGCCGGTGATCCTCGAGACGCTTTCGAAGGCCCTGGAAAAGCTGCGCGCCACGACGTCGATCAGCGTCCTGCTCGGCGAGCAGAACGTCACCTTTGCGCTTCCCCACGCCGACCGCGTCTACGTGCTCGACCACGCCCGGATCGCCTGGGAAGGCCCGCCCGGCCGGTTCGAGGAAGAAGCGGCAGCGACCTATTTGTGAGTGAAGCCCAAGACCGATCGCCGCCGCGACGTCCCGGCGCTCGCCGACGCACTCACACGATCAGCAGCGCGCGGAAGTCGTTGACGTTCGTGAACGTCGGCCCCGGCACGACCAGGTCGCCGAGCGGCTTGAAGAAGTTGTAGGCGTCGTTCGCGTCGAGGTACTCGGCCGGCTTCAGCCCCGCGGCCTGCGCGCGCGCCAGCGTGCTCGGCGTGACGATCGCGCCGGCGTTGTCCTCGACGCCGTCGATGCCGTCGGTGTCGCCGGCCAGCACGTGCACGCCGGGCTCGCCCTGCAGCGCGATCGCGCAGCCGAGCAGGAATTCGGTGGCGCGGCCGCCCTGCCCCGGGCGCGTGCCGGGGCCGCGCGGCCCGTCGCCCTGGCCCGCCACGGTCACGGTGGTCTCGCCGCCCGACAGGATCACGCAGGGCCTGGCGAACGGCGCGCCGTGCCGGACCACGTAGCGCGCGAGCGCGGCATGCACCTTGCCGACCTCGCGCGACTCGCCTTCCATCTCGTCGCTGAGCACGTGCACGCCGATGCCGGCGCGGCGCGCGAGCGCGGCCGCGGCTTCGAGCGACTGCTGCGGCGTCGCGATCATGTGCACGCGGTGGCCGTCGAAGCGCGCGTCGCCGGGCTTCGGCGTCTCGAGGGCGCCGCTCTCCAGCCCGGCGCACGCCGCCGCCGGCACGTCGATCCGGTAGCGCGCGAGAATGCGCAGCGCATCGGCGCAGGTCGTCGCGTCGGGCACGGTCGGGCCGCTGCCGATGACCTGCGGCGAGTCGCCCGGCACGTCGCTGATCAGCAGCGTGACGACCGGCGCCGGCGCGCACATCGCCGCGAGCCGCCCGCCCTTGATCGCCGACAGGTGCTTGCGCACGCAGTTCATCTCGTCGATCGCGGCGCCGGAGCGAAGCAGCGCCTTGTTGATCGCCTGCTTCTGCTCGAGCGTGATGCCTTCGGCCGGCATCGCCAGCAGCGACGAGGCGCCGCCCGAGATCAGGCACAGCACCAGGTCGTCCGGCGTCAGGCCGCGCGTCAGCTCGGCGATGCGCTTCGCGGCGCGCCGGCCGGCCTCGTCGGGCACCGGGTGCGCGGCCTCGACGACCTCGATGCGGCCCGGGTTCGTCTTGTAGGCCGGCGGCACGTAGTCGTAGCGCGTGACGACCAGGCCCGACATCGACGCGTGCTTCGGCCACGCCGCATCGACCGCCGCGGCCATCGCGCCACCCGCCTTGCCGGCGCCGAGCACCAGCGTGCGGCCTTTCGGCGGGGCGGGCAGGAACGCAGCGATCTCGGGGCCCGGCACCGCTTGCGCGACCGCGGCATCGAACAGTGCGCGCAGGAAGCCGCGCGGATCGGTCTGGGGCGAAGGCAGGGTCATTTGGGGGAACCTTCGTGCTGTGCACTCCGGTATTCGCCCTTGGGGCGGCCCGGCGGACTCATGGTGCGATTATCCCGGCACGCGACCGGCCGTTGTTCACTTCGCGGGGTCGGGTGCGACCGGGTGATTCGCCATCAGTTCCAGCGCGTTCACGAGCGACGAGTGATCGAGGTCCTGCCCGCCGTTGGCCGCGCACACCTGCATCAGCTGCGCCGCGCCCGCGGTCTGCGGCAGCGCGACGCCGAGCGCGCGCGCGCCGGCCAGCGCCAGGCTCAGGTCCTTCTGGTGCAGCCCGATCCGGAAGCCCGGTGCGAACGTGCGCTTGATCATCCGTTCGCCGTGCACCTCGAGGATGCGGCTGGCCGCGAAGCCGCCCATCAGCGCCTGGCGCACCTTGGCCGGGTCGGCACCGGCCTTCGACGCGAACACCAGCGCCTCGCCGACCGCCGCGATGTTGAGCGCGACGATGATCTGGTTCGCGACCTTGCAGGTCTGGCCGTCGCCGTTGGCGCCCACCCGCGTGATGTTCTTGCCCATCAGCTCGAACAGCGGTCTGACGCGCTCGAACACGGCCTCGGGGCCGCCGACCATGATGGTCAGCGAGCCGGCCTTCGCGCCGACCTCGCCGCCGGAAACCGGCGCGTCGAGGTAGTCGCAGCCGAGGGCGTTGATCTTCTGCGCGAAGGCCTTGGTCTCGATCGGCGAGATCGAGCTCATGTCGACCACCGTCTTGCCCTTGGACAAACCGGCAGCCACGCCATCGTCGCCGAACAGTACCTTGGCGACGTCCGGCGTGTCGGGCACCATGATGAAGACGATGTCGGCCCGCTCGGCCACGCCCCTGGCCGTGGTGCAGAGGGTCGCGCCGCTCTCGGCGATCTCGGCGCGGAGCTTGCCGCGCGTGTGCACGAACAGCTGGTGCCCGGCCTTGATCAGGTGGCCCGCCATCGGCGCGCCCATGATGCCCAGGCCGATGAAGCCGATCTTTTGCGGGTTGGTGGTCATGTCGTGCTCCTTCGGGGTTGAGACGGGTCAGGCCGCGCGCGCCTTGGCAAGCCAGCCCAGGCCCGCTTCGGTGTTGCCCAGTGGCTTGTATTCGCAGCCGATCGCGCCCTTGTACCCGATGCGATCGAGATGGGCGAACAGGAACGGGTAGTTGATCTCGCCGGTGCCGGGCTCGTTGCGACCCGGATTGTCGGCCAGCTGGATGTGGGCGATGCGGCCGAGGTGCTTCGCGATCGTCGCCGCCAGCTCGCCCTCCATGCGCTGCATGTGGTAGATGTCGTACTGCAGGTACAGGTTGTCGGCCCCGACCTCGTCGATGATCGCCAGTGCCTGGGCCGAGCGGTTGATGTAGTAGCCGGGAATGTCGTAGTGGTTGATCGGCTCGATCAGCAACTTCAACCCGGCCTTGTTCGCCTCGCCGGCGGCATGGCGCAGGTTCGCGACGAAGGTCTCGCGCAGCGCCGGCTCGGCGACGCCGGCCGGCGCCTTGCCGGCCATGCAGTGCAGGTTCGGCGAACCCAGGCCGCGGGCGTACTCGACGCCGAGCGCGACACCGTCGCGGAATTCGGCGATGCGTGCCGGGTCGCAGGCCATGCCGCGGTCGCCGGCGTCCCAGTTGCCGGCCGGCATGTTGTGCAGCACGACCTTCAGGTCGTTGGCGGCCAGCACCGCCTTCAGCTCGGCCAGCGGGTGCGCGTACGGGAACAGGAACTCGACCTCCTTGAAGCCGGCGCGCGCGGCGCGTTCGAAGCGCTCGAGAAACGGCACCTCGGTGAAGAGCATCGACAGGTTGGCGGCAAAGCGGGGCATGGTGGAATCCTAAGGTTGACGCCGCGGGGCCGGCGCCGGGCCGCTCCCGAGCGACCCCGCACCACCCCGGGCGGTGGCAGCGCTACGCCGCTGCCGGAGGCTGTCGTTTCTAGTCAAGCATACCAACGGCGGTCGGCGCGTCGGCGATGCTGGTCGCCAGCTCCTCGAACTCGTTGATCGCGTCGATCTCGGTGCCCATCGAGATGTTGGTCACGCGCTCGAGCATCACCTCGATCACGACCGGCACCTGGAACTCGGTCATCCAGGCCTCGGCCTGGCGGATCGCCGGCGCGATCTCTTCCTGCCTGTGCACGCGCACGAACTTGCAGCCCAGGCCCTTGACGACGGCCTCGTGGTCGACGCCGTAGCCCTCGACCTGCGGCGCGTTGATGTTGTCGAAGCCGAGCTGCACGCAGTAGTCCATGTTGAAGCCGCGCTGCGCCTGGCGGATCAGGCCGAGGTAGGAGTTGTTGACGACCATGTGGATGTAGGGCAGCTTGAACTGCGCGCCGACCGCCAGTTCCTCGATCATGAACTGGAAATCGTAGTCGCCCGAGAGCGCGACGATCTTGCGCGTCGGGTCGGCGACGCGCACGCCGAGCGCCGCGGGGATGGTCCAGCCCAGCGGGCCGGCCTGGCCGCAGTTGATCCAGCGGCGCGGCCCGAACACGTGCAGGAACTGCGCGCCGGCGATCTGGCTCAGGCCGATCGTCGAGACGTAGGTCGTGTCGCGGTCGAAGTTGTTGTTCATGCACTGGTAGACGCGCTGCGGCTTCATCGGCACCGTGTCGAGGTTCGTCTTGCGCAGCATCGTGCGCTTGCGCTCGCGGCACTGCGCGACCCACTCGCTGCGGTCCTTCAGCCGGCCGGCGGCCTTCATCTCGCGCGCCACGTCGACGAACAGCCGCAGTGCCGCCTTCGCATCCGAGACGATGCCCAGGTCGGGCGCGAACACGCGGCCGATCTGCGTCGGCTCGATGTCGACGTGCACGAAGGTGCGGCCCTTGCAGTAGACCTCGGGCGAGCCGGTGTGGCGGTTCGCCCAGCGGTTGCCGATGCCGAGCACGAAGTCGCTCGCCAGCATGGTGGCGTTGCCGTAGCGGTGGCTGGTCTGCAGCCCGCACATGCCGGCCATCAGCGGGTGATCGTCGGGGATCGTGCCCCAGCCCATCAGCGTCGGGATCACCGGGGTGTTCGTGATCTCGGCGAATTCCTGCAGCAGGTCGCTCGCATCGGCGTTGATGATGCCGCCGCCGGCGACGATCAGCGGGCGCTCGCTCGCCTGCAGCATCTCGATCGCGCGCTCGATCTGCTTGCGGTTGGCCGCCGGCTTGTAGACCGGCAGCGGCTCGTAGGTGTCGATGTCGAACTCGATCTCGGCCATCTGCACATCGAACGGCAGGTCGATCAGCACCGGCCCGGGGCGGCCCGAGCGCATCAGGTGGAAGGCCTGCTGGAACGCCCGCGGCACCTGCGCCGGCTCGCGCACCGTGACGCTCCACTTCGTCACCGGCTTGGAGATCGATTCGATGTCGACGGCCTGGAAGTCTTCCTTGTAGAGGCGCGCTCGCGGTGCCTGGCCGGTGATGCACAGGATCGGGATCGAGTCGGCGATCGCCGAGTACAGCCCGGTGATCATGTCGGTGCCGGCCGGCCCCGAGGTGCCGATGCACACGCCTATGTTGCCGGCCTTGGCCCGCGTGTAGCCCTCGGCCATGTGCGAGGCGCCCTCGACGTGGCGCGCCAGCACGTGGGCGATCGTGCCGCGCTCGCGCAGACACGAATACAGCGGGTTGATCGCGGCGCCCGGCACGCCGAAGGCCTGCGAGATGCCTTCCTTTTCCATCACCAGAACGGCGGCCATCACTGCCTTCATGCGTGCCATGCGAGTCTCCTTGATCGTTGATCGTCGTGGACCGCATGATCGGCAGTCGGCGCCGCGCCGGCAACGCCGGGCGCCGATAAGTGCTATTCCGAGGCGGAATGGCCTGCCGCCCGAGGCATGATGCCGCCCATGGACCGCATCACCGGCGTACAGCTCTTCATCCGCATCGTCGAGACCGGCAGCTTCTCGAAGGCCTCGGTCGACCTCGGCGTGACCCAGCCGACCGCGACCAAGCACGTCGCGGCGGTCGAGGCGCGCCTGGGCGCGCGGCTGCTGAACCGCAACACGCGCGGCGTCAGCGCGACCGAGATCGGCGCGCTGTACTACGAGAAGTGCAAGGCGATCCAGCGCGAACTCGAGGAGGCCGACAACCTGGCCGCGCTGCTGCAGTCGCGCGTCGGCGGGCAGCTGCGCATCAGCACCTCGGTCGCGTTCGGCCGGCGCGTGCTGACGCCGCTGGTGCTGGACTTCATGCGCCGCCATCCCGAGGTCACGATCGACCTGAGCTTCGACGACCGCTACGTGAACCTCGTCGAGCAGGGCATCGACGTCGCGATCCGCATGGGGCGCCTGGCCGACTCGTCGCTCGGCGCGCGCTACCTCACGCAGAACCCGTGGGTGCTGGTCGCGGCGCCGGCCTACCTGAAGCGGCACGCGGCGCCGACGACGCCGGCCGAGGTCGCCGCACACCCGTGCCTGATCTACAGCAGCGTGCAGGGCGACGAGCGCTGGCACTTCACCAGCACCAGCGCCGGGGCCGGACGCGAGGAATCGGTGCCGGTGCGCGGGCCGCTGCGCACCAACAACCTGTCGGTGCTGCTCGAGGCCGCGCGCAACGGCATGGGCCTGGCCATCCTGCCGTGGTACGTGGCCCACGAATCGGTGCGCGACGGGCGCGTCGTGCCGTTGCTGCCGGGCTTCGCGCTGCCGGTGCAGGAGATGCACGCGGTGTTCCCGTCGCCGAAGCTGGTGCCGTCGAAGGTCAGCACCTTCATCGCCCACCTGCAGCAGGCGTTCGTCGAAGGGTGGTGGAAGCGCGCCGGCTGAATTCGCTTCGGGGTGCAGCCCGCCACGCTGCGACAGGCGGCGCCTGGCGCCGGCACGCCCGACGTGTCGTCGCCGCGACAGCGCGATGAACTGAGGATCCGCTCGCTGTTCCGTTCAGCTTGGGTTCATGGAGCCGGCTGCAACATGCGTCCATTCCCAACCCAAGGAGACTTGCATGAAGCGCCTCGCCCTCATCCCCTTGCTCGCGACCGCCGCTGTCGCGGCCCACGCGCAGCCCTACCTCGACAACGCCCGCGTCACCGGCGTCGAACCGCAGTACGAGAGCGTGCGGGTTCCGCGGCAGGAATGCAGCAATCAATGGATCAGCGAGCCGCGCCGCGGCGATGGACGCGACTACGGCGGTGCCGTCCTCGGCGGCATCGTCGGGGGACTGATCGGCAACCAGGTCGGCGGCGGCCATGGTCGTGAAGCGGCCACGGCGGTGGGTGCGGTCGTGGGCGCATTCACCGGAAACAACCTCGCGAACCGCGATCGCTGGCAGCAGCCCGTGCCGATGTCGCGTGAGGTCACGGCGTGCCGCGATGTCGAGGACGTCCAGTCACGCCTCGTCGGCTACCAGGTCACCTACGAGTACCACGGCCAGCAGTACACGACCCTGATGCAGGAGAACCCCGGGCGCTTCGTGCCGGTGCGCGTGTCGGTGGATCTTGTGGGACGATAGTGGCTCGTTCGATCCACCTTCTGCTCCCGTTCCCCGCCCCATGAAAGCGCTCGTCGTCAAACCCCTTTGTGCCCTCTTGATGGCCCTGGCCGCGCCGGCCTGGGCCGACATCGGCCGGGACGAGGCCGCAGCGGCAGCACAACGCGTCGCCACCGGCCGTGTGCTGTCGGTCGAAAGGACCGAGGCCGATCGTCGCCCGGTGTGGCGCGTCAAGGTTCTCACGGCCCAAGGCGAAGTCCGGGTGATCCTGATCGACGTCGCCAGCGGGCGGGTCGTGGGCTGATCGGGCGGCGCTCGGCATGCGCCTGCTGCTGGTCGAGGACGATGCGGCGCTGCGCCTCGGGCTGGCGCGCCGCCTGGAGGCCGACGGCTACCGCGTCGACCAGGCCGCCGACGGCCAAGACGGCCTGTTCCAGGCGCGCGAGTATCCGGTCGATCTCGCGATCGTCGATCTCGGGTTGCCCAGGCTCAGTGGCCTGGACGTGGTCAAGGGCCTGCGAGCGGACGGGCGGGCCATCCCCATCCTGATCCTCACGGCGCGGGGCAGCTGGCAGGACAAGGTCGTGGGGCTGGAAGCGGGCGCCGACGACTATCTCGTCAAGCCCTTCGAATACCCCGAACTCCACGCGCGCATCAAGGCCTTGCTGAGGCGCTCGCTGAAGGCCACGTCCGACGTGCTCACGCTCGGGCCGATCGCGATCGATCTTTCGGCGCAGAGTGCCCGCCTCGGGGGAACGGCGATCGAGCTGACGACGTTTGAGTACCGCCTGCTCGAGTTCCTCGTGCGCGAACGAGCCCGCGTCGTCAGCAAGCAGGAGCTGTCCGACTACCTGTATCCGCACGACGAAGACCGGGACAGCAACGTGCTCGAGGTGCTGATCGGCCGGCTGCGCCGCAAGCTCGACCCGGACGGCACGCTGGCGCCGATAGAGACCTTGCGCGGGCGGGGCTACCGGTTCACCCTCGGATGAGCAACGGTCGCCCGGCCGCTCCGAAGACTGTTGCTCGCCCCCACGGGGGGCGGGCGCCGTACTCGGCGACCGGGGGTCGACATACAGGGTGGCCCGACTCGATCCGCGCCCGCCTGATGCTGGGCGCCACGGCGGTGTTGATCGCCTTCGTGGCCGCAGCGGGCTGGGCCGTGCAGCGGGCCCATGAAGACAGCGTGCGCACGGCTCGCTTCGCCCAGCTGCAGAGCACGGTGTATCTGCTGCTGGCCGGCGCCGATCTCGACGAGCGTGGCGCGCTGGTCATTCCTCCCTCCTTCCCGGAGCCGCGCCTGTCCTTGCCCGGGTCGGGCCTGTACGCGAACATCGTCAACGTGGCACGACGCGAGCAATGGCAGTCGCCGTCGACGCTGGGCATCAGCCCGCCGTTCCTGCGCAGTGTCGCGGTCGGCCAGTGGCGCTCCGAGATCCGCTCTGACGTCGCCAATGCCGGCGGTCACGACTACCTCGTGATCGGCTATGGCGTCAACTGGGCGGGGCGCGCGCAAGCGGCGCCGCTGGTGCTGTCCGTGGTCGAAGACAAGGCCGAGTTCGATCGGGAAGTCGGCGTCTTCGAGCGCACGTTGTGGACGTGGCTCGGCAGCGCCGCCGCACTGCTGCTGGTGTCGCAGACGCTCCTGCTCGAATGGGGCCTGACGCCGCTGCGGCGCGTCGCGCGCGAGGTCCGCGGCATCGAGCTCGGCGACCAGGCCGAGATCGAAGGTCGGTACCCGACCGAGATCACGGCGCTGACGAACAACCTCAACACCTTGATCACGCAGGAACGCTTGCGCCAGACCCGTTACCGCGAGGCGTTGAGCTTTCTCGCCCACAGCCTGAAGACGCCGTTGGCGGTGCTGCGCAACGCGCTGGCTGAGCCGGCGGTGTTGCCCGAGGCGGTGCGCCAGCAGGTGGCGCGCATGGACGACATCGTCCAGCACCAGCTGGCCAGGGCGGCGGCCGGCGGCTCGTCACGTTTTGCACCGCATCTGCCGCTCGCCGGTGTCGTGCACCGGGTTCGCGATTCGTTGGCCAAGGTGTATGCCGACAAGGGCTTGGCCATCGCCGTCGACATCAATCCGCCCGAGCTCGCCTGGCGGATCGATGAAGGCGATGCCTTCGAGATGCTCGGCAACGTGATGGACAACGCCGCGAAGTGGGCGAAGCAGCGCGTGGCCGTCAGCGCTCGCCGCGAGGGGAACCGGCTGCACGTCAGGGTGGACGACGACGGTCCGGGGTTCAGCGACACATTCGGCGACACGCAATCCATCCTGCAGCTGCACGTGCGCGGCGACGAGAAGGTGCCCGGTCACGGCGTCGGCCTGGCGGTCGTCAACGAACTGGTGGCCAGCCACGACGGCGAGTTGAGCCTGTCCCGTTCGGAGCTCGGCGGCGCCCGGGTCGACATCGTGCTGCGCGCGGGGTGAACGATCGCCTGAACGATCTTGCATCCGTTCAGGTGGCGTTCATCGGTGGGCGCGCAAGATGACTTCATCGCAACCCCAGGAGCCCTCATCATGAAGCGCCCCCTCTCGTCGAGATTCATCGCTGCCGCCGTTCTTGCCGCCGCCGCATTCGGCGCCGCATCGGCCGCGCAAGCGCGCCCCGACATCCAGCTCTCGATCGGCTTGCCAGGGCTGCCGGTCTTCGTCCAGCCGCCCGTCTATGTCCGCACGGAGCCTGTGTACGTTCAGCCCCGTCCGGTCTATGTGCAGCCGCCGGAGCTCACGTACGAGCGCCCCTGGCGGCCGTCGTACCGGCCCGACTTCGAGCGCGAACGGGCCTGGCGGCATGCCGAGTGGCAACGGCACGAATGGGAACGCCGTGAATGGGACCACCGCGATCACGACCGGTATCAGTGGCGTGGCCGCGATCGGGACTGACGGCGAGCCGAGACGCGAGAGTTCGCATGGCGCTCGAGGATCGGGCGCCGAGTGCGCCGAGGCGAGTGCGGGCTTTCAGACAGTCAAAAGGTCCGCTTCGGACTGGGTGAAGACGTTCGTGTGGGACCAGTTGGACTGGCGCTCTCGACCCAAAGGAGTCCCTGGAAAGGCTTTTCAAAACGGCTTTAAGCGGTCGTCCGATCTCGAAAGCTGCGCTTCGATTACCGCGATGTCGATGACCGACCACACATGCGCGATTTTGTCGTTGCGGAGTGCGTAGAACACGCTCTCCCTAAAAACGACATTCCTGCCATTGACGGGCCAACCTAAGAACGTGGCTCGGGGTGAGCACTCAAATCGAAGGCGACTTCCCACACATTGCTGGAGGTCCGCTATGTCTGCGAAGTCTCGTTCAAGCCCTGCTGGATAGCCTGTCACGCGCAGCGGACAGCCGTTGTGCTGCGCGTCGACCGCAAATCGGCAAGGCATGCCAATCTTCCGCGTTCGGGCAGGCAATGTATTCACGGTAGAAATCTTCGATGTCCGTCATCTGCATAGGCATTTTCCAAGATTCAAGCGCGCATGCGTGGCGAGGAAGATTCAAAGCGGTCGCTCGTCGTTAACCTATTGATGCGACAACCTCGATTCCCGCGCCCACTCCACGCTACCCACCACGCCGCTTTCTTTGAGCCCGTCGATGGCTTCAGCCGAGAGCCCGAGGTGACTCAAAAGTAGGTCGGCGGAGGCTCCGATGCGCACCGCGGCCTTGCGCGTTTCAGGTGCGGCTCCATCGAAGCAGAACCACGTCGGGACGAAGCATTCGGTGATCCAGCCATCGTTGTTTGTGGCCTGAAAGTTGATGGTTCGCGACGGCTGCGCACGGTGTCGGTCGGCGAGCTCTCGCACCGTGTTAACGCGGGTCGCCTCGACGCCTTTGGAGGCCAACATCGACAGAGCAGATGCCACCGTCTCGCCTCGCAGAAGCTTGCTGAGATCCTCTGCGCCGCGCGCGAATATCCAGCCATCGGCGAGGCGATAGGTTCGCTCGCCGGGAGTGCATCCGCTGGCGTGCGGGCCGCATGCGCTCGGCGGTGGTTCATCGAACTGGAACAGCAACTGCATCAGCGAAGCCGCTGCGGTCAGCGATGACTGCGCCCAGTCACCGCGACCGTCGCCGCGCCGTTCGCGTGCATAAAGCGCGGTCACGCCAGCCCAGGCACCGAGGTAGCCAGTGAGGTAGTCGACACACGACGCAAGGCCGTGGTACGTCGGGCAATGCTCGGTGCCGAAGCGCCGCATGATGCCGGTGATGGCCTGGCCGGTCGGGTCGTAGCCGGGATAGTCGTGCCGCGCACCATTGGCGGCACCGTGATGCGCGGTGAGCTGCACGAGGATGGCCGCAGGATTCAGCGCGTGAAGCGACTCAACGTCGATGCTCAACCGCTGGCACTGCGCATCCGACTTGTTGACGACGACGAAGTCCGCGCGCGTCAGTAACTTCTTCAAAACGGCCTGGCCTTCAGGCCGAAGGATGTCCAGAATGATGCTGTGCTTGCCGGCGCCGGCCTCTGCGCCCCAGATCGTCATGGCGATGGGCGGATGGCTCGGTTCGGGCTGTTCGATGCGGTAGACCGTGGCGCCCAGTTCGCCGAGCATGCGCGCGCAGTTCGGACCTGCGATCACGTTCGTCATGTCGACGACGACACGGCCTTGCAGCGGAGAGCCGGCCGCGATGCCGGCGCGTTCATTCGACATCGGGCTTGTCGTATCGATCGGGTCGCTGCTCTGAATGGAGTTCGTGGCAAGCGGCGCGTACGGTTGCGCACTCGCTAGCCACGCCGCACGGCCGAGTTGCGGACGGCTCGTGCCCTCGGGTTGCGTGGTCAACCCCGCACGCCGGGCTTCCGGGTCGTGCATCCATTCCTGCAGGCTCATCACCTTGGCAGATGCCACGCCGAGTTCGCAAAATTCGCGTTCCCACACGGCGGCGGGCTTGGTGGCGATGATCTCCTCGAGCAACTCGGCCACGAGCGAAGCACTTGCGAAATCGAGGGTCGGTGAATCGGCCAGGTTTCGGCCGCGCACATCGAACGATTCGGGCATGTACGGCGACACGTCCACGAGACCGGCGACCAACAGGCGATCCCAGATGCCGAGTGCTTTGTAGAGCCTGCGCGAGGCGAGGCGGTTCACGCCGTTGATGATCATCACCATGCGGCCATCGGCAGCACGATACGGCACGCCGAACGGGATCATGCGGTGCTCGAGCCACGAGCGGCGGTCTTCGTCACCGGCCGCATCGCGAAGGATCGAATCGAAGCGCTCGGGCGCCATGTCCTTCGGAAGGAGTGTGCGCTTGGCGGGCGCCAAGTGCGGCGGCAGGCCCGCATTCGTCATTGCCAGCGCCCCGATCGCCGACAGCCCACCCGCGAGCCGCGACGCGATGATCTCGCAGCCCACGCCGGTGCGAACGCGATTCGACAAGGCCGCGCCGAGGGCGACCGCGCCGTTGACGCCGGTGTAGACCGAGCTCACCGGCAGCGGGCTGTAGATCACCGGGCGGCCGAGCGCAGGCCCGGTCAACGCCATGTCGGTGAAGAAGCCGAGCGTCGCGCTCAACAGATCCTCGCTGCAGTTGGCCGCCAGATGGTCATACTCGTCATCGCCCGGCAACGCAGCGGTGATCCGAAGCACGATCTGCGAAGGGCGGCGATGCACGACCGCATCGCCATCGACGACCAACACGTCGGCGTCTTGCGTATCTCCGAGCGCTGAGGCGGGAACGAGTTGCTTGCCACGGTCAAGGTACTCGTCGATTCGATGGCCGGCACGCACGTTGTCGTTGGAACAGCGCACGTGCGCGCCCTGGTCCGCGAACAGCAGGCCCACCATGCGGCCCGACAGTGTCGCACTCGATTCGACGATCCGGATTCCGGCGTAGGGGAGTTGGCTCATGGTCTCGCCCGCGGCTGCAAATGGCAATGACGCAGCCTAAAGCGCGACTGCCGGACGTTCAAACGGTGAAAGCCCGCGGATGCGTCCCGATGAATGTCAGGTATCGGGAGATTAGGTGGATGACAGCTCCTGGCCGATTGCGGCTGTCGCTGATCGACCCACTCCTGACATTCGCTGCCCGGATACGGTCGGAAGAATGCAGTCGTTCAGGCCAAGGCGGTCGTGGCACGCGTTCACCCAGGCGCCGTATGCACTCCAGCGGCGACGTCAAGAGGTGCTTGGTGGCGACTGGCGCTGTGCGAGGCCACCTCGAAGGCGGCAAAGTCGGGGAGCTTCCTCCTGCCAGCACCGTCGCTCGCGGTCAGCGCTGGCTCAGCAGCCGGGCGGCATGAGCTTCGTGCGCGCCTCTGGCTCGAGCCCTGCGCACAGCTTGCGCAGCAACCCCTGGAACTGCTCACGCTCGTCGCCAGTCAGTGGTGCCATCAGCCGCTCGGTGACGCTCGCCGCGAGCTCCCGCCCCCGGGCCAGCGTGGCGACGCCATCGGCGGTCAGCGTGAGCTGCAGGCGGCGGCCGTCGGCCGTGGATGGCTCGCGTGCCACCAGCCCACGGGTCTGCAGCCCGCGGACGATGCGCAGCGTGGTCACGCGGTCGAACCCAAGCGCGCGTGCCACGGTGGCCTGGTCGCAACCGCCGGCATGCGCGACGATCGTCAGCACGCCGTATTGCGGCGGTGTCAGGCTGAGTTCGCGGCACCCCGCTTCGAACAGACCGACAGAGAGCTGGTGGGCGCGCCTGAGCAGAAAGCCAGGGCGCAGGTACAGCAATTGCAGCAATTCGGCGCGCGAGTCTGGCATGTCACTCCGGCTGGATGTTGTTGGCCTTGGCCACGCTCATCCAGAGCGGGATCTCGGTGGCGATGACGCGGGCGAACTCCTCGGGCGTGTTGCCCTCCGGCTCGATACCCAATTGCAGCATGCGCTCGCGAACATCGGGCAACTTGACGATGCGCGCCACTTCGGTCTGCAGTTTCTGGATGATGGCGGGCGGTGTGCCGGCCGGCGCCAGCAGGCCGCTCCACAGCGTGATCTGCAGGTCCACACCCTGCTCGGCCATGGTGGGAATGTCCGGCAGCAGCGGCATGCGCTTGGCCGAAGTCACTGCCAGCCCACGCAACAGTCCACCCTTGATGGCGCCGGCGGCGGGCCCGGAATCGACCAAGGTCATCAGCACCTCGCCCGCGGCGACGGCCTGCACGGCCGGGGCACTGCCCTTGTACGGGATGTGCTCGGCGCTGATGCCGGCCTTGTTCTTCAACAACTCGGTCGCGAGCCGGAACGACGCGGCGCTGGCACTGTAGTTCGACTTCGACGGATTCGCCTTGCTGTACGCGGCCAGTTCCTTCACGCTGCGGAGCGGGCCGCTGGCCTGAACCACCAGGATCAGCGGGAAAGATCCGACCATCGACACCGGTGCCAGGTCGCGCACCGCGTCGTAAGGCAGCTTGGCGTAGAGGGACGGGTTGAACACGATGGGGCCGCTGGCACCCATTGTCAGCGTGTAGCCGTCCGGGGCAGCCTTGGCCACGGCTTCGGTGCCGATGATGGCGCCGGCGCTGGGCCGGTTCTCGACGATCACCTGCTGGCCGAAGGTTTCGCTCATCTTCTGGCCCACCAGGCGAGCCAGGATGTCGTTGGCACCGCCGGGCGAGTAGCCGACGATGATGTGGATAGGCTTGCTGGGGTAACCGGCGGCCGGGTTCTGCGCGAAGGCCGTAGACACGGCGCTGCCGAGTACGGCTACGCCCAGACTCGCCAGGCATTGCAGGAAGGTGTGTCGTTTCATGATCTCGTCGTCTCCGTCTGGGTTGGAATGGGATGGCGCAGGCGCGCCGCGAACTCGAGTCCCTTGGCCAAGCGAGACACCGTGCGGCAGGCCGGTACCGGCGGGCCGAGGCGGTCGGCCTCGCGAACGATGTAGCCGGTGAGTTCCTCGATCTCGGTGTCGGCGCCGCGCGCGATGTCCAGCGCCATCGATCCCGCGCGGGCGGAGACCGGCAACGCGCCCTGGCGCACCCGATGCACGTATTCCATGGGGTCGAACGCGAAGCAACCACCCAGCGCCAGCACCACGGCCCGGCACTCGGCGGCCATGTCGTCGATCAGGGCGCGAACCTCGGGCACCTCGTAGCGGTCGGCATTGACGCCCAGCAGCAGCGCGGCGAAAGGTCGCACGTCGTCCAGCGTCCCGCGCACCGGCCCCAGCCAAGTGCAGCGGCCGCGGATCAGGTGCGCCGCGCGGCCCGGGCCCAGGTGGCGGGCGAAATCCATCGAGACGCCGCGCGCCACGGGCAGGCCCGGCACCGCGAGCAAGGCCTCGGCATTGCCCATGCCGTTCTGCAGCGTCACCAGCAAGGGCCTGGCTCCGGACTCGGCCAGCACCGGCGCCAGGGTGCGCAGGGCGGCGGCGGTGGCGCCGGACTTGACGAGGAAGACGATGGCGTCGAACCGGCAACCCGCCAGCGCTTCCACTCGGTCGGTGGCGTGAATACGCGCCTGCAACGTGCTGACGCCCTCCACCCGCAGGCCCTCTGCCTGGATGGCCAGCACCTGCGCAGCGTCGATGTCGAAGGCGCTGACCTCCGCCACAGCAGCCAGGTGCGCGGCCAACAGCGCGCCCATGGCACCGCAGCCCACCACCAGGACCCGCGGTCGAATCACAGCGGCGCCACGGAGACGTTCAGGACCGCAGCCCGCCCGCGGTCGACGGCCGCCAGGCAGCGCGCGATCGCCGCAGGCACCTCGGCGGGGTCGGAAACGGCCTCGCCGTGCGCGCCGAAGGCGGCCGCCACCTGCTCGAAATGCCGATGCTCGCCACCCAGACGCGCCTGGAACTGCTGTGCCTGCTCGGCCTCGCCGCCGGGGTGAACCCGAAGAACCGCTTCCTTGACGGCCTGCCAGCCGCCGTTGTCCAACACGACCGTGAAGATGGGCAGGCCGTAGCGCTGCGCGACGGCGTAGACGGAGGTCGGCGTGGAGAAATGAAAGCCCCCGTCACCCACCACCTGAAGCACGCGCGCGCCGGGCCGGGCCAGCCGCGCGCCCAGCGCCATGCCGCCGCTGTAACCCAGGCCGCCGCCAGCGCAGCCGATCAGCGTGCCGGGTTCGGTGCGCATGATCTGCCCCAGCACCGCGGGCGAATTGCGGATGGCTTCGTTGACGACGATGTCCTGCGGGGCCAGCGCCGCACCCAGCTGCGCGCAAAGCCAGGCGGGCGAGATCGAGCCCTTCGTGCCGGCGTCGGCCGCGGCGGCGTCGCGCGCCCGCAGACGGGCCAACCTGGCCACCTGCAGCGTGGCCAGACGTTCGGCCACCTTGGCACGCCAGGCATCGTCGGCGCGTGCCTGCACGGCCGCCAGCACCTGCGCCAGCGCCGTGCCGCAGTCGGCCTGATGCCGCAGGTCGGTCGGGAAGCCCCACATCGGGAAGTCCTGCTTCAGCGGGTCGACGTCGATGTGGATGAAGGCCGAGCCAGCATCGGGCGTGACGAACTTCGGCAGCCAGGGCACGTCGATATCGAGCAGCAGGCCCAGGTCGGCGCCGGGCAGGATCTTGGCGGGGTCAAAGCCGGCAAAACACGGCGAATCGCGCGAGATGCTCAACGAGGTGGGCATGAACTCCACCACGCGCAAACCACAAGCCAGGGCCAGCGCTTCCAGTACCGGCACGGCGGCCGGGTTGCGGCCGAGGTAGCTCGTAAGGACGACCGGGTTCTCCGCGGCCATCAGCCGCTCGGCGATGTGCGCCGCCTGCTCGGGCGAGATGCCGCCTGCTGCCACGCAGCCATAGCGCGTGCCGGGAAAGCTGGCCACGCGACCCTCCTCCCAGGTCTCGGCCAGGGTCTCGCGGGGCAGGGTCAGGTAGACCGGCCCGGGAGGGTCGCTCTGCATCACGGTATGGGCGCGGCGCAGCACCTCTTTCGCGATGACCCCGGTTGGCAGCGAGTACTCCCACTTCACGTACGGGCGCACCAGGCTGCCGATGTCGAAGGGGTCTTGCACGAAGTGGATGTAGTTGTCGCGCGAGCCGGGCAACTCGCCGCGCAGCGTGAAAGGCGAGCGCCCGGCCATCAGCAGCACCGGCAGGCGCGAGCGGAACAGGTTGTGCAGGCCCATCGCCGCGTTGGCGGTACCCGCATCGACATGCACCATCACCCCCTGTCCGCGCCCCGTGACGGCGGCAAAACCGCCCGCCATGTGCACTGCCACGTTCTCGTGCGGGCACAGCAGCACCTGGGGCTGCGGACGGCCCTGGCGCTCGAAGGCAGCCATAGCCTCGATCAGCGACACGTGGTCGGTGCCCAGGTTGCAGAAAAGATGCTCGATGCCGCATTCCTGCAGGCCGTCGAGGAAGTGGGCGGCTGTTGTGGGTGCAGTCACAGGGGCGGTCATGAGGGTGGGTCCAGAGGCAGGCGGGTCACGTCGTGCTCGAACAGCCAGTCGTAGCGCTGGCGCACACGGGTGGGCTCCCACTCGCGGTCGATGTAGGCCACGGCGGTTGTGGGGTCGGCCAGCAACGGGTTGTGGAAACGGTGCGTGTTGTCGGCTGCGCCCTGCACGATGCGCGTGGTGCGTGGCAGGCGCAGCGCGACGAAGCGCGCGAGCGCTCCTTGCGCGTCGTCCAGTTCGGTCAGGCAGCGCGCCAGAAGAAGCGCATCCTCGAGCGCCATGTTTGCACCCTGGGCCAGGAAAGGCAGTGTCGGGTGGGCCGCGTCGCCGATGAGCACGCTGCGGCCGTCCAGCCAGCCGGTTAGCGCTGGGCGGCTCAGCAAGGCCCAGCGAAACGGCATGTCCATCGCGTCGATCAGACGGTGGAGGTCGGGGTGCCAGCCGGCCAGGTCGAGGTGGACCTCATCACGCGTGCCTGCGTCGGACCAGGACTCACCGCGCCACTCGGGCTTCTCCACGATGGCGACCACGTTGAGCAGCTCGCCGCGGCGCAGCGGGTAGGTGATGACGTGACCGCCGGGGCCGACCCAGTTGACGCCCACGGGCTCGCACAAGTCGGGGGCCAGCCGGGCTGCGGGAACGACCCCGCGCCACGCCATCAGCCCGGTGAAGCTGGCCGACCCCTCGCCAAAGACGGCCCGGCGCTGAGCCGAGTGCACGCCGTCGGCGGCCACCATCACGTCGGCCCCGAACTCGCGGCCATCGGCGGCCGTGACCCGCACGGTATCCCCGAGCGTTTCGGCGCGCTCCACTCGCACGCCGGTCTGCAGCGCGCCTGGCGCGACCACCTCGAGAGCGGCTCTCAGCACCTGATGCAGGTCGCCTCTGTGCAGCATCCAGTACGGCGCGCCAAAACGCGCCCGCGCATCGGCGCCCAAGTCGAAGAGCGGCCAGCGGCGCCCGGTGTTCCAAAGACGCACCTCCTTCGCAGCCGCTTCGCAGGCCACGGCCTCGACGGCCCCGGCGATACCGAGCGCCTGCAGCACCCGACTGCCGTTGGGCGCGATCTGCAGTCCGGCGCCGACCTCGCGCAGCTGAGCCGCCTGCTCCAGCACCGTCACCGCCACGCCACGCTGCCGCAGTGCCAACGCGGTGGCCAGACCGGCGATGCCGGCACCGGAAATGATGACCTTGCGAACGGAAGACATCGGGATGGGCGCCAACCGAACGGCGGCAAGAGTCGCGTGAAACGACGGGGTCGTTAGCATGCCAATTGCACACGGCTTCATGACCGCGCGCAAACCGGGTTAGCCCCGATGCGGTTGGCCAACAGCTTGTTAGCATGCCACCTACCGGACCTGCCGCCCGGAGGAAATCCCATGACCCTGCAACGCCGAACCCTGCTCGCATCCATGATGGCGCTCGCCGGAGCACCCGCCTGGGCGCAGCCCCAGCCGCCGCTGCGACTGATCGTGCCATTCACCCCCGGCACCGGCATCGACCTGATCGCGCGCCAGATCGGTCCTCACCTGGCGGAGCGCCTGGGCCGCCCGGTGGTGGTGGAGAACCGCGCCGGCGCCTCGGGCAACATCGGCACCGAGGCCGCTGTGCGCGCCCCGGCAGACGGCAGCACGCTGCTGGTGACCGTCAACACCATGGTGATGAACCGCGCGCTCTACCCGAAGCTCACGTTCGACCCCGTGCGCGACCTCGACCCCATCACCCTCACGAGCTGGGGCACCCTGCTGCTGGTGGCCGGCAAGAATGCGGGTATCGCCACGGTCCAGGAGTTGTTGGCCA
The DNA here is from genome assembly GCA_043725365.1 of Rhizobacter sp. GTDB lineage: Bacteria > Pseudomonadota > Gammaproteobacteria > Burkholderiales > Burkholderiaceae_C > LMDS01. Next base: position 34,216 of record JAYSLR010000100.1, read on the forward strand.
AGGCGCGAGCCCGGCCGGGCTCGCTGAACTACGGCTCGCCCGGTGCGGGCACGCCGCATCACCTGGCGATGGAACTGCTGAAGAACCGCACCGGCACTTTCATCACGCACATCCCCTACCGCGGCACGGGCCCGGCGCTGACCGATCTGCTCGGCGGCCAGATCGACGTGATGTTCCTGCCGATCCACGTGGCGCTGCAACATGTGCAAAGCGGCAACCTGAAGGCGCTGGCCATAAGCAGCGAGAAGCCGAGCCCGCTGCTGCCCGGCGTGCCGCCGCTGCGAGCGCTGAAGCTCGGCGAACTCGACGTCGAGATGTGGTACGGCGTGCTCGCTCCCAAGGGCACGCCCGCGCCGATGGTGGAGCGCCTGAACCGCGAACTGAAAGACATCCTCGCCCGGGCCGACGTGAAGGCTGCGTTCGAGACCCAGGGCATGCTGCCCACGTACAGCACGCCGGATGCATTCCGCCAGTTGATTGCAGCTGATGCCAAGCGTTGGTCCGACCTGATCAAGGCGCAAGGCATCACGGCAGATTGACGTGCACACGGCAGGCTTGACAGAGAAGATCAGCATGAACACGGACCAAGCGACGACATCGCAACGCGATGCAGAGGTTTTGATCGTCGGTGGGGGGCCGGTCGGCATGGGCCTGGCCATCGAACTGGGGCAGCGTGGCGTACGCTGTCTCGTCGTCGAACGCTACGTGAAGCCGCAGCCGATTCCGAAAGGCCAGAACCTGACGCAGCGGACGATGGAGCACTTCCATTTCTGGGGCGCCGAAAAGCAGTTGCGGGCAGCGCGCACCATCCCGCCGGAATATGGCATCGGCGGGCTGACGGCCTATGGCACGCTGCTGGGTCCGCACGTGCACGACTGGCTGCAGCGCGACCTGGTCAAGCAGTACTACTACACCGCCAACGAGCGCCTGCCGCAGTACGCGACCGAGGCCGTGCTGCGTGAGCGAGCGGCCGAGTTGCCATCGGTGCAGACGCTGTATGGCTGGGACGCAGCCGCCATCACACAAGACGGCACGGGTGTGACCGCTTTGATCACCGAGCGCGCAACTCGTCCCGAGCGTGTCGTCCGCGCCGCTTACGTCGTCGGCTGCGATGGCGCCCGTTCACGTGTGCGCGAGCAGGCCGGCCTGACGCAGACGCTGACCGCGCACGACCGCATGATGGTGTTGCTGGTCTTCCGGTCGAAGGGGCTGCACGAGTTGCTCAAGCGCTATCCCGGCAAGTCCTACTACAACGTGCTGCAACCGGCGCTGCAGGGCTACTGGAAGTTCTTTGGCCGTGTCGACCTGGGCAACACCTGGTTCTTCCATGCGCCCGTTCCGGCTGGCACGACAGCAGACAACTTCGACTTCCGCGCCTATCTGCACGAGGCCGTCGGTGCGGAATTCGAAGTCGAGTTCGAGCACATCGGCTTCTGGGACCTGAGATTCGCCATTGCCGACGCGTACCGCGCCGGGCGCATGTTCATTGCGGGCGATGCCGCCCACAGCCATCCGCCTTACGGTGGCTACGGCGTGAACTCCGGCCTGGAAGACGCGCGCAACCTGGGTTGGAAGCTGGCCGCCGTGTTGCAAGGCTGGGGTGACGAGGCACTCCTCGACTCCTACGACGCCGAGCGCCGCCCGGTGTTCAAGTCGACCATCGATGACTTCATTGCCAAGTCGATCGAGAACGATCGTGACTTTCTGGAGTCATTCAGCCCGGGGCGTGACCCGGTCGCGTTCGAGCAGGCGTTGCAGGCGCGGGCACAGGGCGCGGTTGGCGAAGTGCATGCGTTCGAGCCGAATTACGAAGGCTCGCCCGTCGTCTGGCGTGCCGGCAGCGAACGTGGTGTCTGCAGCGCCAAGGGATCGCACCGCTTCGACGCCAGAGCCGGGCATCACCTGGCGCCCGCAAGGCTGGCCTCGGGCGCCAATGTATTCGACGCGCTGGGCGCAGCGTTCACGCTGCTGGCTTTCGGCGCGCTTCCCGACGCGGCTCAGGCGTTCCGGGATGCAGCGACCGCGCTGAAGATGCCGTTGACTGTCCTTGAGGCACCTGCTGAAGGTGAAGCGGCGCGCTACCAGGCGAGCCTGGTTCTGGTCCGACCCGACCAGTTCGTTGCCTGGTCGGCCCGTGAGCCGCAGGTTTCCGTCGATGAGGCAGACCGGATCCTGAAGCTGGTCAGCGGCAAGGTCGAAGGTAGCGCAGGAGTTGGGGAACAAGGCGCCATTTCGGAAACGCCCGCCCCGAGAGCTGAGTCCTGGCTGGCCGGCGGGCGCTCAAGCGTTTAGCACTTGTGCCGGCCCGCGACTCAGCCTGTCAGCCGCCGACATGGAGCGGCCCTGCTTGTTCTCCAACTCCAGATCGTGCGAGACCATGGTCGTGGCCGGTGGCCACTGAGGCAACTTCGTGGACCACGTTCAGCGACACGTCGGCGCGCCCTGCGGTGAAGTCGATGCGGGTCCGGACTCCATCCGGACCGAACGGTTTCTCTGCATGCCGGACCTGGCTCAGACGAGCGCACCTGGCGCCTGTGAGCTGTGTGCTTGTCCACCCCAGCTTGTCCGTCGCCTGGTCACCACGTCTGGGGTGATTCCTGCGCAAGGTCGATGAGACGAAGTGTCAGCAAGCCGCCCTTCGTAAACGTCAGCTGATGGCCGAGAGCTGCCTCACACCCGATCGGACTGAACGACGGCAATCGCTGCACCGCCGACGCTCAGGTCGGCGCGCAGAAGAACACCACAGGGTCGACCGTGACCGTTCGACCAATGACGCAGCGGACGCCCCAGCCGCTCCGCAACCGTGGCGCCGCGGGCCACGGTCGACGACGCACGCTAACGCGTGCCCGAGCGCACCAGCGGCGCCAGCGACGCCCGCAGCCGCTCGCGCGGGTCGACCGCCGCGGCGGATTTGCCGAGTGCGCTTTCCACGTCGCCGATGTGCACCAGCATCTGCTGCGCCGCGCCTTCGACGTCCTGCTCGGCGAGCGCGTTGACGATGCGGGCGTGGTCTGCACACGACTGGCGCGCGTCGTGGGTCGACTGGTAGAGCGAGGCCACCAGCGTCGTGCGTGCCGTCAGGTCGCGCAGCAGGCCGCACAGCACGCGGTGGCCCAGGCACTCGGCCAGGCAGACGTGAAAGTCGGCGAGCAGGAAGGTGCGGTTGGCCACGTCGGCGCCGGCGATCGCGGCCTGCTCGTCCTTCACGTGCTGGCGCAGGCGCCTGACCACGGCCTGCAGCGGCTTGCCGGCGTCGCGCAGCAGCTGCGAATCGCGCAGCATGCCGGCCTCGACCGCACGCCGTGCCGCGAAGGCATCGCGCGCTTCGTCGATCGACGGCTCGACCACGTACCAGCCCTTGCGCGTGCGCACCTCGACGAAGCCGCGCGCCTGCAGCTGCATCAGCGCCTCGCGCACCAGCGTGCGGCTGACGCCGAACATGTCGGCCAGTTCCTGCTCGCCGAGCCGCTCGCCGGGCTTGAGCTTCTGGGCGAGGATGGACTCGACGACTTGTTGCGCGATCTCGGTCTGGCTGGCCATGGGTCGAGGTTAACAGCCCGTCTCAGGCGACCAGCACCACCAGCTCGGCGGTCTCGGCGTCGTCGGTCACCGCGCGGCCGTCGAGCACCGCGTGGGCCCGCTCCCGGTCGATGTCGCCTTCCCACGCCGCCACGACCACGGTCGCGACGCAGTTGCCGATCAGGTTGCCGAGCGCGCGGGCGATGCCCATGAACCAGTCCACCGACAGCACCAGCACCAGCCCGATCGCCGGAATCGCCGGCACCGCGTGCAGCGTGGCCGCCAGCACCACGATCGCCGAGCCCGGCACGCCGTGCGCACCCTTCGAGGTGACCAGCGAGATCGCCAGGATCGTCAGCAGGTCGGTCATCGAGACCGGCGTGTTCGTCGCCTGGGCGATGAACACCGCGGCGAGCGTGATGTAGATCGAGAACGCATCGAGGTTGAACGAGTAGCCGGTCGGGATCACCAGCCCGACGGTCGAATCGCGGATGCCCAGGTACTTCAGCTTGGCCATGACCTGCGGCAGCACGCTGTCGGACGAGGTCGTGGCGAGCACCACCGCCAGCTCCTCGCGCAGGTACTTGAGCAGCTTGACGATCGAGAACCCGCAGGCGCGCAGGATCGCGCCCAGGATCCCGAACACGAAGATCAGCACCGCGGCATAGAACAGCACCACGAGCATGCCGAGCTGCCGCAGCGAACCGATGCCGTACTTGCCGACCGTGAACGCGATCGCGCCCAGCACGCCGAGCGGCGCGAGCTTGATCAGGATGCCCATGATCTTGAAGATCACGTGCGAGAGATCCTCGATGAATCCGGCCACCGCCTTGCCGCGCGCGCCGATCAGCGTCAGCGCGCAGCCGAACAGGATCGCGAACAGCAGCACCTGCAGCACATCGCCCTCGGCGAAGGCGCCGACCACGCTGCCCGGAACCAGCTTCATCAGGAAGTCGACCGTGCCGCCGCTGGTGAGCTTGCTGGCGTTGGCGGCGTAGGCGCTCATCGCGTTGGCGTCGAGCAGCTTCGGGTCGATGTTCATGCCGACGCCGGGCTTGAACACGAACGCCAGCACCAGCCCGAGCACCAGCGCGATCGCGGTCACGACCTCGAAGTACACCAGCGCCTTCACGCCGACCCGGCCGACGCGCTTCAGGTCGCCGGCGCCGGCGATGCCGTGCACGACGACGCAGAACACCAGCACCGGGATGATCATCGTGATCAGCTTGATGAAACCGTCGCCGAGCGGCTTGAGCCGGATCGCGAAGTCGGGCGCGAGCAGGCCGAGCAGCACACCGACCACGAGGGCCAGCACCACCTGGCCGAACAGGGAGCGAAAAAAGCGAGGCATGGGCGTCTCCAACGGGTTGAACGGGCCGGCTTGTAGATCACAAGCTTGCATACAAGCAATGTAGGCAAAAAGCCGACAAGACGTTCCTAGGGATTTCCCGGTGGGCGGCGCCGGTCACGGCCGCCGCGTCAACAGGCCTAGACCGCGCAGTAGCGCTCCTGGATCTCGCGGTCGCCGAGCAGTTCGTCGGCGCGGCCGGTGTGGACGATGCGGCCCTGGTCGACGATGTAGGCGCGGTCCGAGATGCGCAGCGCGAGCTCGACGTTCTGCTCGACCAGCAGCAGCGTCGTGCCCTGCGCCTTCATGCGCTGGAACAGCTCGAACATCTCGTGCACCAGCAGCGGCATGATGCCCTCGCTCGGTTCGTCGAGCAGGATCATGCGCGGATTGGCGACCATCGCGCGCGCGATCGCGAGCATCTGCTGCTCGCCGCCGGACAGCGACGTGCCCTCCTGGTCGAGCCGCTCCTTCAGCCGCGGGAAGGTCTGCGCGACCTCGTCGACGATGCGCGCCAGGTCGTGCTTGCCTTTCCGGCCGAGCACGCCGAGCTGCAGGTTCTCGCGCACCGTCAGCCCCGGCACGATGCGGCGCTCCTCGGGCACGTAGGCCAGCCCCATGTGGAAGCGCGTGTGCGCCGGCTCGGCGAGGAACTCGTGGCCGTCGAAGCGCGCACTGCCGCGGCGCTTGCCGACCAGGCCCATCAGCGCGCGCAGCGTCGTCGTCTTGCCGGCCCCGTTGCGGCCCATCAGCGTGACGATCTCGCCGGCGTGCACCGTCAGCGACAGGCCCTGCACGACGTGACTGCGGTCGTACCAGGCGTCCAGGCCCTCGACTTGCAGAAGCGCTTCCGGCATGTCAGTGGCTCCTTCGAACTTCGAGTCTGAGCGGCAAAGGCGGGAGCGGCCAGGCCGGCGAGGGCTGAAGCCGCGCCCCCGACTGCGTCGGGGGTGCCCTGCGCTGCTCGCTGCGCAGGGCAAGTCCGCAAACTCGGCCCCGAGTACGGAACCTCAAACATGCGGACTTGGCGCGCAAGCGCGCCGACCCTGCTGCGCTGCGCTGCTCGGCGCTGGCTTCCTGATGC